>JASHSC010000533.1 GCA_030036915.1 Terriglobia bacterium | reverse complement strand
CCAAGGTTCGGGTCGCCGCGGCCGACGAGGTAAAGGTCCCACACGCGGCCTTCGGCGTCCGGCGCGGCATCACTTTCCACAGTTGTGTGGAAGGTGTAGTCCGGGCCGAGCTTTTCCAGCGCCGCAGCGGTGGTGAACATCTTCATGTTGGAGGCGGGAATGAACAGGTGGTCCGCGTCGCGCGCGTAAAGGGTTTTTTCGCTTTTGAGATCAAGAACCTCGATGCCCCAGGAAGCGTGCTGGGCGTCGTTTTCCAATAGAATTTTGTCGATTTGCCTGTCGAGCACGGCGGTGCTGGTTTTGGAGGCCGCGGGATTGACCGGCGATTTCCCACGCTCGACAGGGGAGGCTGCGAGCGGTACCGCCAGGGTGAGGAAGATCAGGAGAAAACGGCTAATCGGGTTTTTGCTCGGGTTATGCAGGTCGGTTGCCACGCGATTCCGAATTCAAGATTCCGGATTCATCCCAGCATTTGTGCCACTTCCTTGGCGTAGTAGGTGAGAATGACGTCAGCGCCCGCACGGGCGATGGAGGTAAGCGTTTCCCGGATGGTGCGCTCGCGATCGACCCAGCCATTGCGCGCGGCGGCTTCGATGAGCGAATACTCGCCGCTCACCTGGTAGGCGGCGATGGGGACATCGAATTCGCAGCGCGCGAGCGCAATAATATCGAGGTAAGGAAGCGCGGGCTTTACCATGACGATGTCCGCGCCTTCCTCCAGATCGAGCGCGATTTCCCGCAAGGCCTCGCGCTGATTGGCGGGGTCCATTTGATAGGACTTGCGGTCGCCGAACTTGGGCGCGGAGTCAGCCGCCTCGCGGAAGGGCCCGTAGAACGCGGAGGCGTACTTCGCGGCGTAGGCGAGAATGGGAATCTGCGTGTGGCCGCGCGCGTCCAGCTCCTTGCGGATCGCGCCCACGCGGCCATCCATCATGTCGGAGGGCGCGACGATGTCTGCACCCGCCTCCACCTGCGTGAGCGCGGTCTTCGCCAATAGCGGCAGGGTGGAATCATTGTCCACTTCCCCGTCTTTGATTAATCCGCAGTGGCCGTGGCTGGTGTATTCATCCAGGCAAACATCGCAGATGACGATGAGCCTGGGCAGAGCCTTTTTCACAGCGCGCACGGCTCGCTGCACGATGCCGTTGGGGTCATAGGCACCCGAGCCCACTTCGTCCTTGGTCTCCGGAATGCCGAATAGAATGACGGCGGGGATTCCCAGGTCGGCGGCGCTCTTGCATTCCTCCACCAGCTTGTCGAGCGACCAGCGGAACGTCCCGGGCATGGAGTGAATTTCGCTCTTTACCTGCGAACCCGGGCAGACAAAGAGAGGATAAATAAGGGAGCGAACGCTGAGCCGGGTTTCCGACACGAACCCACGCAGCGCCTCCGTGCGGCGCAAGCGGCGAGGACGGTGGATGGGGAAAGGCATGGTAATTTCGACTGCCGCCGGTTGTAGCGCGTGTCCTCACCCGCGAAGGGCCGCGCCAATCCCGTGTGATCACACGACGCGGGTGGGGACACCCACGCTACAGCAGGGCCCGGTCTCAATACATCGTGGTATTCATGGCCAGTCGTTCCCGGGGCCGCAGATTTCCGAACGTTCCGACGTTCGCCAGCGCCAGAGACACTCTCCACTGGCTTTCCACGCGCAGCGGACCCAGGTTGTAATACTGGTATTCAACGTTGATCGCAAAGCAGCCAAAATTATAGCTGACTTGGGTGGTTTGGTGCTGGAATAACTTTCGCTGGAGGTTGTAATCAATTCCAAAAGCTCCGCTGAAACCCTTGCGATTGGGGTCGGCGTAGGTCACTACCGAGTCAAGCATGTTGAAGGCAGTCAAGGGCGGCAGCGAGCCGGTAGGCAAGTAGACGTTGGAAGAATTCAGCCCCAGGTAAGACGAATGGTTGACGAAGAAATCGGAAAACGAAACGCCCAGTAAGCCGGTGTGAACGCTGGAGGTGAGGCCGGCGTCCACTACGCCTCCCGCGCCGCTGGGACTCATGTCGGCGCGAATTTCCGTGTCGTAACTTGAGAAGGGAGCGAATTTGACCACGGAATCGATGGGCGAAAATTTCTGTCCATATTCATAAGCGAAGCCGGTGAGGTCGAGGGTGGAAGCGAAAACATTGGTCTGGCTGGGCACCAGGGCGCCGCCGAAAGTGGGATCGAAGTAATACTTTTGGGAAATCCGCCAGGAGAAAATATCGTGGGCCTGCGGGGTGTTGCCGGAGCCGTCGGGCGCGTCTTTGCGGGCCAGAATGCTGTTGGTCAGGGAATATTCCACCTCGTTGGTATCGGTGAAGATATCCATGGCGTCAAAGCGGATGATGTCCGCAATATCCTGCGGGTCGCGCGCGCGCACAAGGTGGTATTGAATGTCCGGCTCGATCACGTGCTTCAGGCGGTAGCCGAAGTAATCCTTGGCGAAAACTTTTTCAAGCGAAGGGGGGTGCACATCCAAGCCAATCTCGGCGAGCAGGCGGTCAAACGAAGCATGATTGGGCAGCAGGCTGATGCCGTAGTCGGTGGCGCGAAAACCCAACATGGGCGTGAAGGTGAAGTGCCAGAATTGCTTGGGCCGCAGAAGGAACTGGGGATGAAAGTCGAGGCGGTCACTCATGAGGGGCAGACTCAGGCCCGGCTGAGTGCGGCCCACAACATCAGCGGAGGTTTCAAAAGAATAGTAGAACGGTGAGTCGCTGACCTGGCGGTCCTCGCCGGAGAACTCAAAGCTCGGCAGGTGGCGGATGATGACGGCGTTGCCGGGAACCGTCTCGGTGGACAGAAAGTTCTCGTATCGCTCGGTGTTGAAATTGAAGCTGTAAGCATCCCAATTCTTGGTAATAAATCCGGACTGAACGGCCTCGGAACTCACGGCCTCGGTATAATTGGGTGACCAGGTCAATCGAAAGGCCATGGTGTTCACGTAGTCCACGCTGGCGACGGCGCGAAATCCATCGCCAATGTCCTCATCCTTGCCGAAGGCGTAGATACTCTCTCCCGGAGCGCGCAGGGAAGTGACCGAGTACTTGTCATTCACGCCGAAATAATTGACGGTGAAGTCGGCGTTCTCGCTGGGCTTGGCGCGGAACTCTCCGCGCTCGGCCAGCCCGCGCTTGCTGTAATCCTCAAGTCCCAGCATCAGGTCCACGCTGGGATTGATGGCCCAGAAAAATCCGTCGCCCACAATGTAGCCCTTCTGCGTGGAGTTGCCGAGGTTGGGAAGCAGAAAGCCGGTGTGGCGGGGCTTGCGGGCAATCGAATCCGCCACGACAGGAAAATAGAAAATCGGCACACCGAAGAGGCGGAACACCGCGTCGTGCGCCACCATTTTGTCATCCACGATCACCCGAGCCTGCCGCGCCGAGACCAGCCAGCCTCTCTTCGCGCAATTGCAGGTGGTCATGCTGCCATCTTCCACTGAGTAGGTGTCCTCGTCCTCGCGGTCCACCGTCTTGCCCCAGATGTAAAATGGATTTTCGGTCCTCAAGACGCGTGGGCCCGGGGCTCCCTGCGGATGCAGATATCCCGTCCCGTTGGTGAACCACCCCTTCTGGGTGTTGAGGTTGTAATGCACCTCATCGGCCACCAAGTGACTTCGAGGGTCATCAAAGATCACGTGGCCGCGCGCGATGATTTCACCGGAAC
Source organism: Terriglobia bacterium (assembly GCA_030036915.1). Taxonomy (GTDB): domain Bacteria; phylum Acidobacteriota; class Terriglobia; order UBA7540; family UBA7540; genus Bog-366. The sequence goes on along the minus strand of JASHSC010000533.1, from coordinate 6,962 downwards.
CGTTGTCATAGGAGGCTTCGTCCGCGGTCATCCGCATATCTTCGTAAGTAATCTGCACGTGACCACGCAGGTGGTAGGTGTCTTGATCCTTGTCTTCAGAGTCGGCGCGAATGGGAACCTCTTTGCCCTTGAAACGGGCAATTGAAATGGCAAAACCGCTCTTCTCCGAGGACCCCGCAGCCTGGTTGGCGTAAAGAATCGGCTGAAGCGTCAGGAGAACGGCGAGTGCGGTAAGGATTCGCCGGATGAGGTGATAAGCGAAGGGGCTAAAGTCATCCATGAGCGCGCAGAACGGTCATTTTACTCGAAAGGTCTTTGTTCTTCCGAGCGATTTTGCTAAGATGCCGGTGAAAAGCGAACTGCTGCCTGGAGGACTCAGAACCCTCAGTGAAGTGCCTCAAATGCGGGTTTGTCAGCTACGCGGGACTTGAGAAATGCAAGAAGTGCGGCTACGTCTTTGCGAAGGCCGCGACCCAAGCGCCTGCGCCCGTGGCTGCTACACCGCCTGCGCAGGAAGCGCGCACGATTCCCCGCCCTCCGCCTGAACCACCGCCCGCACCCCCGGTAAATCCTCTCCCCGTCGAAGTGGAATTGCCCGCTCCGCCCGAGCCGTCTCGGCAGGCGCCTGCCGCGCGCACTGCCGCCATCCAGCTTGACCTGGCGAGGGCAGAGGACACGGCCGACGGAGGGATCTCGCACCCCTGGAGAGAAGAGTTATCGAATCGCGTCGAAAAATTCCGCCAGCGCCGGGCGCGCCTCCAACCCGAAGGCGAAAATGAGCGAAACCTCGAATTGGATTTCGACGAGCCTGACCAGCCCGGGCCCGGCAAATTTGAAACTGAAAAATTTGAGCCCGATAAAATTGAGGACGACCCCTTTCTCCGAGGCCCCGTGGGCACATCCCAGGACCAAGCTCCGGCATTGGAATTGGAATTAGGCGAACGCGCGATGTCCTTGGGCGGGGAGAATCCGCTGGACGAGACTCAGGCAACGGATGCCCCGGAGGAATGGGGAAGGCAATCTGAGGGCGCTCCCGCCGAGGAGGAAGAGGCGATGTCCTGGGGCGAGCCACAGGCCAAGGAGCCGCCCATGGAAATTCTGGTGGGCGCGCCTGCGGAACCTGTGGCGGGCGAGGAGGCGGGAGGAATCCTTGTGGCCTCACTAAGCAGGCGCTTTTTTGCCGGTTTGACCGACGCGCTGGTGTTGATGCTGGGGGCTTCGGTGTTCGGCGTGATTTTCTGGCGATTTTGCGGGCGGCTGGAGCTGCTGCCGATGAACGTGGCGGTTATCGTGTTCATCGCCGGACTCATCATTTTTGGTTATTTTGTGGTATTTACCGCCCTGGTCTCCGCAACGCCCGGCCTTTTGTGGGTGGGCTGTGAAGTCCGCAATTTGCACGGTGCCCGTCCGAGCAAACAGGAAGCTTTCTGGCGCGCGCTCGGCGTCTTGGTTTCAATTTCTGCCGTGATGCTGGGATTTGTCTGGGCGTGCGTGGATAGCGAGCGCCTGACCTGGCACGACCGCATGTCCGGAACAGTGATCATCGAGCCGCAGTGCGCGACGGAGTTGGCAAGACTGAACGCGGACCTTTCGGAAGGAGCTTGACAAACCACACCATCCTCCGCAGCTTGAAAGCGCGGCGTAGGGGCGCCCGTCGGCCTACCCCTGCATAATTCAGACCCCACCACTACCGTCATTTTATGCATCCAACCACCTGGCGTGTTATACTTTTTAGACATCAGGGTGAATTAAGCCCCCGGTGAAGGAGTTTTTCCTGCATGACAAACCGCATGCGAGCATTACTAATTTCCATTTCCCTCCTGATGATGTCCTATGTCGTGGTGGGCGCGCTGCTGGGGAAAGGTGAAACCTCCTCGGAGAAGACCTATCGCGACTTGGGTGTTTACAGCGAAGTGCTGAGTCACATCAAGCAGGACTACGTGGCAGAGCCGGACCTAAAGAAGGTCACGGACGGCGCCATTCGCGGTTTGCTGGAGTCACTGGACCCCTACAGCACCTACCTGACTCCAGAGCAATACCAGGATTACTTGCAGCATCCCGAGCCGGGCCCGGCGGACGTGGGGCTCTTTGTTTCCAAGCGCGGCGGGTATTCCACGGTGGTGGCCGTGCTTCCGGGAAGCCCCGCAGAGAAGGCAGGAGTGAAGCCCGGAGACCTGATCGATGAAATCGAGGGTATTCCCACACGCCAATATTCGGTCTTACAGCTTGAGCGAATGATGGCGGGCCAGCCGGACACGGCATTGAAGCTCACACTCGACCGTGAGGGGCGCACCGAACCCGAAAGCGTTTCAATTACCCGCATGGTTCTGAATTACCCGCCGGTGTTCACGAAGATGCTTGAGGATGGAACTGGCTACATGCGCGTCGCGACCTTTAACAAAGGCATCGCGAGCGAGATTTCAGGCAAGATCAAGGAACTCGAATCGCAGGGCGCGCACAAGCTGGTATTGGATTTGCGGAATTGCGCCGGCGGCGTGGTGCAGGAAGCGGTTGATACATCCGGCCTGTTCATCGAGAAGGGCATGGTGTATTACCTCGCCGGACAGAAATTTCCCCGCCAGGACACGGATGTTCACCCCACTGGCCCGGTGTGTGAACTCCCCCTGGCCGTGCTGATCAATCAGTCCACGGCCGGCCCGGCGGAGCTGGTGGCGTCAGCCGTGCTCGGCAACAAGCGCGGTGAAGTGGTGGGCGTGCGCAGCTTCGGCGTGGGAGTTTATGAGAAACCCATTCCGGTCGGTGATGGCTCCGCCCTGCTGCTGGCCGTGGCCAAATATTACGGCGCCGATGGGAAGACCATCAATGACAACGGTGTGACGCCAAGCGTTGTTCAGCCGGCTTATCGCGATGCTGAAAGCGCGGACGACGATCAGCCCCAAGGACCTGAGCAATTCGGCGGCAAAGATGACTTGCAACTCCATAAGGCCATCGAGGTACTCGAGCAGGAGCATGGGAACGCCAAGGCCGCCTGACCGGTGGAAATCCATCAAAGCGAAACTCGCAACTGGAGACTCGAAATTCGAAGCTGGCAGCCCCGGACTCACAGTTTAAAAATCCACACTTGGCTTGCAGGCACAAGCCTCTGAATCTCAAATTTCAAATCTCAATTCATCGATTTCGCAGCTTCCGGATCTGGCGGATTGCCGCACTTCTCCTCGTTTCACTGATCGCGCCATCCTGCCAATACTTTCATCGTAAGCCGCTGAAAGAATCCGAGCGGCGGAATTTGGCCGAGCGATTCCAGGCGGTAATTGAGAATGCCGGAGGTGGACAGATCTGGATTAAGCACGCCGGCCACCTGCGCCATGGGGAAGGCGCCGCGGGGATGTCCTTGCAAGTGGTCGCCACTCGCGCCGGTTACGAAGCCGTGCGCTCCCGGGTGAAGGAAGAGGCGGACAAGGGAAAATTGCACTTTGATTATTCCGTGCGGAATCTCGGCGGCAACCGGCAATTGTCCACCCTCAAGGTCGCGCAGCGCGGGCAGACCATCATTCAAATTCAACTTAAGGTCGTGCCGCGCCTGCTGCGGGCAGTTATCGTGATTGATGATATGGGCCGTGATCTGGAGGCAGTGCACAAACTTCTGGCGCTCGATTATCCCCTGACTTTTTCAGTGCTGCCCTATCTGGAATACACGCGGGAAACGGCGCAGGAAGCTCATCGCCGCGGGCGGGAGGTGATGTTACACCTACCCATGGAGCCGGAAGCGCGCGCCCACGCCTCACCCGGCGAAGGGGCATTGCTGGTGGGAATGAACGAGACCGAAGTGCAAAAAATCGTTGTCGCTGACCTGGCCACAGTCCCTTACGCGGTGGGAGTGAATAACCACATGGGATCGCTCGCCACGCAGGACGCGCCCTTAATGGCCGACTTGATGAAGGTTCTCGCCGATCGCCGGCTTTATTTCATCGACAGCCGCACCACGGGCTCCAGCGCGGCCCTGGCGGCGGCACAGCGCCGCGGCCTGCCATCGTTCTATCGCTCGGTTTTCCTGGATAATACGGAATCGGTGGAATACACCCTCGGCCAATTGCGCGAATTCCAGCGCAAGGTGGAAGAAGAGGGCGTGGCGCTCGCCATCGGCCACCCGCACCCCACCACCATCGCCGCACTCGCCAAATTCCTGCCCGAAATGGACCGCGCGGACATTGAAATCGTCCCGCCCTCGCAAATCGTCCGCCAGCCAGAAATCGCGCATTTACATCCGGCGATAATAACCGCCAAAGGCCCGGCAGATTGAGTAAAACAGGGGTGGATGAAAACGTTGTCAAGGGTCGCCCACAAAAAATGAATACCCCCTCTTTCACCACCGAATGTGAATTCCCCGAGTTTTAGCGATGGGCGCGAGCGTTGGCGGGCCGGGTTCGGCGGCGGTTGGTGGGGCGAATTCGAAGAAACGTGCGCAGCGCGGCGTTCACAGCGGCAGAACTGTGGAATGCCTTGGCAACGTCCGGGTCCAGGTAGACAGGGAGGTGCAATTCCACGCCTGGCCGGAAAAACTTTCCACGTTCACCTTTCGAAAAGTCTCTGCCTCGCGTGACTATGCGTCTTTGCGCTATTGCGCGAAATTGTTTGTCTTTTCTCACCTTCTCCTGCCCGCGCTACCAAAGTCTTCATTTCTTCGCCACCGTGGTCTGGATCTGGCCTCCGCGTATCCATTGCAGGATGGTGCGGTACTGCCAGCTCGATTCGTTTCCGGGCCAGCGCTGGCCACCGTTGTGGGTGGCGAGGTAATCGCCCACGTTGCCGGCGCTGTCGGTGGGCCGGGTCGGCTTGATCAGGATCAGGCTGTGCGTGGGATCATTCACGTCCACCACGCGCATGGCGTATTTGTAATTCTCCTCGCTGTCCTGGTCGGAGAATACGCCCTCGGCGTTCGGCGGCTGAAGCTTGAAGATCACGTGGCTGGCGTGACAGAACACACAGGCCTTTCCATCCGGCCCGGGCGTGGCCAGAATCGGTTCAACTTTGGCGACGAAATACCTGAAGTCCAGCACCGAGCCCGGCCGCACGTCCTTCAGGGCGTCCGCAAGCTTCTTTCCGTCCAACACGCTGGTGGCGATCAGCTTCAGGCGCGGGTTATCGTCCTTGCGCAACTGTTCGAGTGCAGCGCGGAAGTCCGGCCGCTGCTCGATATTCTTTACCTTGCGCAGCACATCGAGCGCGGCGGCGCGGTCATTGGCGTCCCGGTCATGCAAGGTGGTGAGCACTGTATCCAGCACCATGGGGTTCTCCAGGAAGTCCGAAGGCTTCTTCAGGGAAACATTTTTGCCCAGGAAGTATTGCTGATCCTGCGATACGGCGCCTCCGGCAATGCCCAGGTGCTGCAAAAAGAACTTGGGATTTCCAATCTCTTCGATCAGCACTTGGCGCGCCGAGCTGTTCAAATCAGCGAACGCACCTTTCACGACTTCGGCGTCTTCCGGATTGTCCAGAAAATGCTCCAAGATCACACGCACGGCGGCGCGTTGAACTTCGCGGTCCTTGTCTTCCAGCCCCGCCAGAATCTGGTTCCGCAAAGCCGGCTCCTGCATCAGGGTGCCAAACGAGGAGGCGGCATTCAGGACTTCCGCATAATTCGCCGGGCGGGGTTGTTGTTCGAGCAGCGAGCGTAAGGCCGCCGTCACCTCCGTCTCCTGCTCCCAGGGAGAGTTGGCGGGGATTCCGGCGAGCAGTGGCAGCACGATTGCCTGGCTATCCGGATTGCCGTCCTTGAGGATTTGAACAATCTGCTTTACCAGTTGCGGGTCGGGCGCGGAGGGGGCGTCAAGATTCAAGATGCCGCGCTGCCCATTCTCATAAACATACCGCACCGTCTGCCGCACCTCGGCGTGGGGATCTTCCGAAAGTTGAAGCGCGGCCAGAGTGAAGTGCTCGTCCTCGGCGCCGCTCAGCGTGCTACCTGCCTTCAACACTTCCATTTTCATCGTGTTGTCGGCACCTTTCAGGCACGCCAGCAGCGCGTTCTCCAGCTCGGGACCCGAGCTTTTGAAGAAATGGATCAAGTCGCTATCGTTGCCGATGCGCGTCTGGTAAAAGGTGTTGTGAACGTCGTACTTGAAGTTCACGGTCTCGCGATAAGGCGGATATTCATATCCCGGCCGATGCAGGTCCGGCACGCCCGTTACGTACTTCGTGAGGACGGCCGGCAAGCCAATGGAAACAGTGCCCGCCTTGATGGGAGGCAGGGCATAGTGGCGAATGTGGAAGTCCCACATGGCGTTCAGAATGGCTTCGCGGCCCTCCGGGGAGCTCGCGCGGATCACCTTGGCGAGCACCTGTGCCTGGTCGCGCACAGCGGCTTCGTAACCATCCTCAATCTTCGTCTTGTCCTCTTGCTGCGCGGCGGTACGCACCCAGGCTTCCAGATATCCGGTGTTTTCATCCAGCAGGTCGTAAACGCTCTCCTGTAGCCCGCGCTTTACCATGGGATCCGACTCCGTACCGAGCCGCGTGGCCAGCGCTTCCAGCGTTTCGCGCCGCACTTCCGGCTTGTCAACTTGCCAGTAGTACCAGCGCCACACGCCGGAGGCAGCCTGGAAGCGAGTATAGGGAACAGGATCGTTCAAATCGCTTTCCAGAGCCGCGAGCAATTCGGGATCGTTGGTCAAATCCTTGAAGTGCTGGTTGAAAAGGCGGGTGGCTCCCCAGCGCGTGCGCGCGTCTGGCGATTTGAGCGCGGCAATCAGCAGCTTGCGTCCCTCGGGAGCCGCGTCCTGCCGGCGCGAGAGCACCATGCGCAGCGCCTCCGCTGCGCTAGTCTGCACCATCTTGCTGGGGTCGCCCAAGGCCTTGATCAAATCCGACATCGAGCCGGCGTCCGCCATGTGTCCGATCGCCCTGGCCGCGGCTTCACGCGCCAGTGGCTGGTCACTCTTGACCATGATTTGCCGAATCTCGCGCAGCATCGGCGCCGAAGCAGGGTCCCAGAACCGGTCGAG
>JASHSC010000532.1 GCA_030036915.1 Terriglobia bacterium | reverse complement strand
CTTGAGCCTGGCGCTTCATAAGCATCCCCCTTATTCACCGCCTCTCATCCCCACGGTTATTTCGTCAATCCGTAATGGTAATGCAGGTAGTCGATCAGGAGTTGCTGATAGTGGGGATAGTTCCCAACACCTGATCCATCCTGAATGTACGAAACGATGCAAGGGAAATTAAACTTGGCAATCTTTCCCAGAACATTGGTTGTGTCGAACGGCATCGAGAAATACCACTGGTCATTTTCGGCGCCCTTCAACCCTACCCGCACGTGCGTCGTATCGATCACCTGGATGAGCAGACGCAAGGGTTTGTGCGTCAAGACGGATTGCGGCACAGGCTGGTCAAATACCATGCTGATTTCTTTGTTCGTCCCAGGTTCAAACGGGCCCTTGGGCGGACCGTCAATGAAGATGCGTCCCTTGCCCGGAATATTCTGGATGCCGGGTTCCCAGGAGTGCGCCTTTCCTTTCGTATCGGTCAAATCCATGGTGTTGATGAAGTACCAGGGATAGGAGTCGTCGGGGACAATGAACGCCATTTCGTACTCGATAGGCGGTTTGAATTTGTCGAGCTCGATGAAAGCCAGGCCCGCCGTCATCTCGCCGGCCACCATCGGGCAAATAGCATACCCGTCAGCCTTGCCGGAGGAGGTCATGGTCAGATAACCCGGATGCGACCAGGTTTCCGCCATCACATCGTCTTCGATGAAGAATTTGCTATCCGCGGGAACTCCCGGCACGTTGAAGTCCTCCGAGAGATGATCAAAATTTTCAGGACCTTCGCCGAAGAAGTGCGCATAGTCAATGTAATAGGTGTGGTCGCCGGGATTGGGAGGATCGAGTACGGGAGTGGGGTTGACTTTGAGTTTCGGCGCCAAGTCGTCAGCCATCCAGCGATCGAGCGAGATCGTCGGCCCGATCTCCCAGATTCCCGTCATCTTGCCGAAGCGTGAAACGTCGATGGTGCGCATCCGCCAGCCGCGCTCATAGCCATACCCAAAACCGATCTCGAGTTTGGTGGGGGTCAGAACGCGAATGCGAAAGCGAATGTCCTCCAACCCCCATTGCTGGGCCGGGCCGCCGAACTTTGACCACGACCACCCGAAGGCCGCGCCGAACTGCCCGGGTTCCGGTGGCTGATATCCAAACCAGATGTACGGAATTTTCCAATCACCCAACACGTTCGGAGCCAGGTCGCCGCGGCCCCAAAGCAGATAAACCTCGGGAGAAGGGTCGCCGTAATTCAGCTCGCCGAAGCGCAATTGCGGAATTCCGGTGCGGTAGAGCTCCCCGTAGTTTCCGATTCGGACAACATAAAGCTGGAGTGTGTGCGTTTCGGGCGGAAGCTGAGTCCGGTCCTGCGGCCAATTGGCCGGATCGGAAAAGGTGACAGCGATGTTGATTCCGATGGCGTAGTTCGTCTGGGCGTCCGCAGCCTTGGACTCCGGTTGAAGCATGCCCATTTGAAATTCCCACGGCAGAGGGTACTGATCGATGCGAATGGGATCGCCTGGCACACCCTTAATATCCTGACCGTTCCCCGCGTCGCGAATCGTCAACAAACCGCGATGCTCCGTGGTGGACAATGATTTAATGTTGCTCTTGGGATAGAAGGTCCACGGGCTGATATCGTCGTGCGGCAGATTAAAATCCTGGCTCAGTTTTCGGATGTCCGGCCGTTGATCGCCTGAATTCCCTTCCTGAGCGCCAGCGGCCGTCGTGAGGACGATTGTTGCCAACAAACTTGCCAATATGAGTCTGAATCGCATTTTATTTTTCCGTCCTCCTCATTTACGTTCGAACCGCATGCTGTAATCATCCCCCGGCAAAGCTGGAGGCGGTAACTGGCCCCTCAAAGAGGCCTGACCGCCACCGCCAGCAAGAAACCCCTCACCCTATCACCCCTTCGCCCCTCTTCCCTCTCCCCGGGGAGAGGAAAGAGGGGGAGGGGAGTTGGGGTGAGGGGTTCATTCGAAACGATAAAACCCCACGACTTGCTGACAACTGCGTCAAGATTCGCCTTCACTCTACTGGGCCATGCCGTACCGAAAATGGATGTACTGAATCAGGAACTGCTGGAATCGCGGATAATTCCCCGCCCCCCATCCGATTTCGAACTGATTGCCTTGTGCCGACACAAATTCCGGCAACTGGATTTGCGCGACATCGCCGAATAAGTTCGTGGTGTCAAAGGTCCTCGAGAAAATCCACGCGTCGCCGGCGGCTGTCTTGAATCCCACCCGCACGTGCGAGCGATCGATCAACTGCACCAGCATGTACAGGGGACGATGGGCCAGAATCGATTGCGGCAGCGGTTTATCGAATTCCACGTTGATGCTGTGGCTCGTTTCCATGTTGAAGTCCTTGGCGAAATCCTCCTCGCTGCCGAGCCCCTTGCGCAGCGTGTGGGGATTGATGAAGTAATTGATGTACTTCACCCCTTCCCCGGGAAAATTCTGGATCCCCGGGTCCCACAAGTGGCCCACGCCTTTCTCATCGAACAGGGTGAAGAACATGTACAGATTCCAGGGAGAGTCAAGTTCCGGCGTGATGATTGAAGTCTCAATCTCCCAAGGCGGCTTGAATTTGCTCAGGTCCACGTAGCCCAAGCCGCCGGGCATGTCGGCGGAAAGCATCGGCGCCATACCCCACGCGCCGTTCATTCCCATCAGCGTCACGGTGAGATAGCCGGGATGGCTGAACGTCTCCGTGATCGCGTTCCCTTCCTGAAACCATTTTTCATCGGTCCCCTCGTAGCCGGGAATGTTGAAGTCCACGGAGAGGTCCTGCAGGTTTTGCGGACCATTTCCGTAAAACACCGCATAGTCCACAAAGTATTCGTAGTCGGGATCGGGCAATTGCACGGCGGGCGGAGGGTGAATGCCCAACTCCGGCGCCAGCTCGTCAGGAATCCAGTGGTCGAGGGAAATGATGGGGCCGATCTCCCAGATGCCCGTGATCTTGCCAAATTTCGACACATCGATGGGCCGCATCCGCCATCCAATCCCCATTCCATATCCGAAGCCGATATCCAACTGGGTGGGACTGATCATGCGCACACGAAAGCGCACGTAGAAACTGGCTGGGCCCTGGTCCGCCAGCCACGACCATCCCGCCGCCGACCCCAATTGTCCCGGTTTGGGCGGCTGATAGCCTGTCCAGATAAAGGGAATTTGCCAGTTGCCGTTCAGGTTGGGAGATAAATCGCCGCGGCCATAAACCAGAAAGGTCTCCGGCGACGGGTCGTAGTAATTCAGCGCGCTGTTGCGCAATTGCGGCAGGCCGGTGCGGTAGAGTTCGCCATACTGCCCGAGGTGAACCACGAACAACTGCACCGTGTGAGTGTCGGGCGGCAGTTGATTGCGGTCTTTCGGCCACGTGGAGGGGTCGGAAAAAGTCACGGCCAGGTTCAGGCCGATGGCGTAATTCGTCTGCCGGTTCTTGTCGACGGTCGCGGCCTTAAAGAGCTGTTCGTTCTGCGCAAACTGCAGTTGGAATTCCCAGGGAAGCGGGTAATCGTCAATCTTGATGGGATTCTTCAGGAGGCCCTTGATGTCCTTCCCGCGGCCGCCATCCCAGATGGTCAGCAATCCGGGGTGCTCGGTGGTGTCCATCTTCTTGATGTTGTCGGCAGGCCCGAAGGTCCAGGGCGAGATGTCATCGGCGGAAATGAAGTGCTGGGAGAGCTTCTGAATGTCGCGAGTTGCGTCCTGCCCCCGAGCGACACCTGCAAGAACCACAACGGTGGAGAGCGTGCTCAGGAGAAGGTGTCTCTTCGTTATCATTGGCCACGTCCTGATTTGATTGCCGGCAGAGAGTTGATCATTCCCCCGCAAAGCCGGAGGCTTCTGCGGTGGCCGGTCTCTCAAAGGAGCCCTGCCGCCACCGCCAGGAAATAACCCCTCACCCTATCACCCCTTCTCCCCTCTTCCCTCTCCCCAGGGAGAGGGAAGAGGGGGAGGGGAGTTGGGGTGAGGGGTCTTTTCGATCAGTGCCCCGCCGACGCCCCGCTTCGAAAGTGGATATAATCAATCAAGAACTGTTGATAACTCGGATAATTCCCCACTCCCCATCCAAGCTTACCAGGCATTCCCTGGAAAGAGGCGAAGCAGGGAGTCTGCAGCTTGCCAATCTTGCCAAACGCCGTGGTGGTGTCGAAGGTTTTGGAGTAATACCAGGGATCCGTCTTTTCCGCGCGGAAGCCCACGCGCAAGTGCGAGTCGTCGAGGATCTGGATCAGCATGTACAAAGGCTTGTGAGTGAGAATGGATTGGGGAACAGGCTTTTCGAACTCGATATTGAGCGTGTTGCTTTGCCCAAACACCGTAGGGTCCTGGAAACTGTTGATAAAGCTTCTCCCTTTGCCGGGAATATTTTGCACTCCGGGATTCCAGCCCTGCCCCAGAACTTTGCCGTGCTCGTCCGACAAAGTGGGAGTCATCCAAAGGTTCCAGGGCTGGTTGTCGTCCGGCGCGGTGAAGGCGATTTCAATCTCCCACGGCGGCTGGAATCCCGAGAGGTCCAACTGCCCGGTGCCGACGGGGCACATGGCCCAACCGCCGTTGTTTCCATATTCCGTCACGGTTAGATGGCCGGGATGGCTAAACGTCTCAGTAATGGCATTGCCCTCTTGATACCATTTCCGGTCAGCAATGAACCCGGGGATATTAAAGTCAGTCGAAAGGTCTTCCAGATTCTGGGGATTATCCTCGTAAAATACCGCGTAATCGACGTAGTACTCAAAAGTCGGGTCGGGCGGGTCAACCTTGAAGAAGGATTTCATCCGGTCTACGGCCGCCAGCGCCTCCTGCTCATCGGGCTGCTTCAGCCATTTGTAACGTCCTTCCAAGCTGTCGAGCCAGTAGGGCGGGTAACCGAT
>JASHSC010000531.1 GCA_030036915.1 Terriglobia bacterium | reverse complement strand
TTCGTCGTGGCGTTAATGACGGCGCCGCCGGCACGGCCGAACTCGGCGCTGAAGTCGCTGGTTTGAGTCTTGAATTCCTGAATCGCGTCAGGCGGCGTGAGATTCACGTAGGCGGTTCCTGCCAGGAAGTCCACCTCGTCATCATTATTGTCAACGCCATCCAAAATGTAATTGTTCAGCTCGGCCCCCAAGCCGTTCGCCACAATTCCGCCCGTGCCGTTGAAGCGGCCGCCGCCGCTGGTGGCGTTGCTTGTCACACCGGCGCTGAGTTGGACGAGAAACGTGTAGTTGCGTGAAATCAAAGGCAGAGAGTTGACCAGGCTCCCGCTCACCACCTCCCCCGTCGAGGCGTCCTGAGTTTGGAGTTCAGGGGGGGCATTCGTAACCTGGACTGTTGTCGTTACCCGGCCAGGATGGAGCGTCAGATCTACTTTCACTTGGGCTTGAACGTGGACGACAATGTTGGATTGGCTGGTCTTTTCAAACCCCGTCGCCTGAGCGGTAATCGTGTAGGTGCCGATTTTAACCGGGGTGAATATGTAACTGCCCACGCTCGAGGTGGTTGTGCCAACCGTAAAACCGGTCCCGTTGTCGATTATGGTGACATGGGCGCCGGGAACAACCGCCCCGCTCGGGTCTTCTATCGTTCCCAAAATTGCGCCCGTGTCCACCTGCGCCGAGGCCAGACTACTGGCCAACAGGGTCAAGACCATCGCCCATAATAGCAATATAAGTCCTTTGCGCCCTTTAAACTCTTGCATCGCCCCCCCCTCCCCGAAAAGTCTTTACCGGCGTTTTTGGACTAAACCAATGCCACTGGTCATGACGCGGGGCCGTGCTTTGGAGGTTGCAGCAGGTGCGGGGTTGATGGGAACATTTCTTTATGGACATGGAGATACGGTCTATTACCGACAGCTATCCGGTATCCACCGATGACTGGCCAGGAGACATATCCGGGTCCCAGGAAGGCAGTCAAACCACCAAGGAAGGCGCTTCTTCCGTTATTTCCTGGGCCTACCTTGCGCCCGATGATAACGATAGATTTTTTGCATGAATTGCGGTAGAAGGAGAAACTGACGAAGCCAAGGATAGGCTGCGGAGTTATTTAGGTAAGACACTTTCTATCTCACTCGCGGTGCGGGAATGCTTTGCCGAGTCATATTCGGATTCTTGCTCGCTTCAGTCGTTGGCGCCAACGCGAATTGCCTCTCTCAGGTGGTTCCCGCACAAGCAGACGATTCGACCAGCCGGGCAGCCTTGTCGGTCCTGGAAAAGAATTGCCTCTCCTGCCACGGCGCGGCGCAGATGTCCGGATTGGACATGCGCCAGCGCAGCGGTTTACTGAAGGGCGGCAAGCGCGGTCCGGCCATCGTGCCGGGAAAGTCCGAGGCGAGCCTGCTATATCTCTCGGCCGCTCACCAGGGCGAGTTGAAAATGCCCCTCGGCAGCGAATCCCCTCTACCCGCAGCGGATTTGGCGGTCCTGAAAACCTGGATCGAAGAGGGGGCTCCCTGGCCCTCGGACATCGCGATGACCGGTGCCAGGCCCGAGCCCACGTGGTGGTCGTTCAAGAAGCCGGTCCGTCCAGAAGTTCCGCAACCCAAGCGATCTGATCTTGTCGCGAATCCCATCGACTCCTTCATCCTTGCCAAACTCGAAGAAAAGGGGTTGACACCCGCACCCAAAGCTGACCGGTTGACGTTGGTCCGCCGGGCATACTTCGATCTGCTTGGACTGCCCCCATCGCCGGAGGAGGTTGACCGCTTTATGAACGACCGCTCGCCGGAGGCTTGGGCGAATCTTATCGACACGTTGCTGGCTTCGCCCCGGTATGGTGAGCGATGGGGTCGCCGTTGGCTGGACGTGGTGCGGTACGCGGACACTGCCGGTTTCGAAGCTGACTTGTATTATCCCAATGCCTGGCGATACCGCGATTATGTTATTAAATCGTTGAATGACGATAAGCCTTACGATCGGTTTGTTCAAGAGCAGATCGCGGGCGACGAACTTTGGCCCGACACGTTGAATTTGCAAGGGTTCTTGTACGGCGTGCCGCCACAGGAACTTGAGCACCTGGAGGCGCGCGTGGGCACGGGCCTTTACACTTTCGGTCCGGAAGTTAAAGAGGACAACCTGGACGCCCCCAAGCTTCAGTACGAGTGGCTTACTGATGCGGTAGATACAACGGGTTCGGCCTTTATGGGGCTCACATTCAAGTGCGCTCGCTGCCACGATCATAAGTTTGATCCACTGCCGGAGAAGGATTATTACCGGCTCCAGGCAGTATTTGCCGGAAGCAAGCCCGTCACGATTCCCGTCGTCACGGACCTCTCCGCCCGCAAGCACGATGAGGATGAGTTTTCCATTCTGGCGCTCGATGAGGCGCGCAACGCCTATCTGAATTTCGAGAAACAAATCCGGGACAGGGCCGTCGCGGAGAGGGCCAAGGCATACCCGCCGGAGGCGCTGGAAGCGTATCACCTGCTGGCGCTTTACCGCACTCAAAAGCAGGCAGCGCTCGCGGTGCCGCTCGAGGACTACGCGCGTACTCTCAAGCTTGAAGAGATTATGACGCCATCGGAAAAGCTGACCTACCACACTTTGGCTGAAAATCTCGTCAAGGCCGTGGCGGCGATTCCGCTGAACGACGGATTCGATGGCAACGTCAGGTACGACAATTTCTATGATGTGCCATCGGCGACGGTATTGAGGGATCTTCCCATTGAACTTGTTCCCTCGACTTACATGTACAGCCGTGGCGACGTGAAGACGCCGCTTGAGAAAGTGACGCCCGGTCTGCCCAATGCCTTGCTCGATGACCACGATCCCTCCGACCTGGTGATGAGCCCGGGCGGGCCTCGCTTCCGAAAACAGTTGGCGCTGTGGCTGACCAAACCGGATCATCCACTGACTGCTCGAGTCATGGTTAATCGGATTTGGGAGGGCCATTTCGGCCGCGGAATCGTTGCTACCGAAAACGACTTTGGGCGCCAGGGAGCCGCTCCAACCCATCCCGAATTGCTCGACTGGC
>JASHSC010000530.1 GCA_030036915.1 Terriglobia bacterium | reverse complement strand
AACATGCAAAGCACACAGAAGGAACTCGAAGCGGAGCAGAGCTTCATGGCGACGTGGCCCGCCTATGAGAGCACGGCGAAGCTCGATGCCCTGCGCGCCACGGAGTATTCACGCCTGGACAGGCTTGGACATGTTTATCTCGATTATACGGGGGCCGGCTTGTATGCCGCGTGCCAGGTGAACGAGCACCTGGACCTGCTCGCCTCGCGCGTTTTCGGCAATCCCCATTCCGAAAATCCGACATCGGCGACGATCACCGCGCTGCTGGAACAGTGCCGCCGCAAAGTCCTGGATTACTTCCACGCTTCGGACCGCGAGTATGCCGTCATTTTCACTCCCAATGCTTCGGGAGCGCTGAAGCTAGTTGGTGAAGCCTACCCCTTTGGACCGGACAGCCATTACCTGCTGACCTTCGACAACCACAATTCGGTGAACGGAATCCGGGAATTTGCGCGCAGCCGCAGCGCAACCATAACTTATGTTCCGATGACGTTGCCGGAAATGCGCGTGGACGGGGACGAGCTTAACAAATACCTCAAATTGGCGCGGCCAGGCGCGGCCAACCTATTCGCCTATCCCGCACAGTCCAATTTCTCAGGCGTCCAGCACCCGTTGGAATGGATTGCGCAAGCTCAGGCGATGGGCTGGGACGTGCTGCTGGATGCCGCGGCGTTTGTGCCGACCAACCGCCTGGATTTAAGCTTGTGGCATCCGGACTTCGTCAGCATTTCCTTCTACAAAATGTTCGGTTATCCCACGGGGGTCGGCTGCCTGCTGGCCTCGCGGACTTCACTGGCCAAGCTGCGGCGGCCATGGTTCGCCGGAGGCACCATTACGGTAGCCTCCGTGCAGGGTGACCGTCACTTCCTGGCGGAAGGCGCAGGGGCGTTTGAGGACGGCACGCCTGATTTTTTGGCGATCCCGGCGGTGGAAATTGGACTGCGGCATTTGGAAAATGTTGGCCTTGACCTGGCTCACGCGCGTTGCCAGTGCCTTACCGCGTGGGTGATTCGGGAGCTCCTGTCTCTCCGCCACTCGAATGGCCGTCCACTGGTGCGCGTCTATGGTCCGCCGGATGACCGGCAACGCGGCGCAACGATTGCGATGAATTTCTACGATGCGGCGGAAAAGATCATTGATCACCGCCGTGTGGAGGAAGCCGCCGCAAAACGCCGGATATCCCTGCGTTCGGGGTGTTTCTGCAATCCCGGAGGCGGAGAAACTGCTCTTCGACTGTCCAAGTCCGAATTGATCGGCTGTTTCCGCGAGCACGGCGAGGCGAATTCACGCTTCACCCAGGAAGATTTCCGGCATTGTGTCGATAGCAAAGGAACCGGCGCCGTCAGGATTTCCCTCGGAATCGTCAGCAACTTCGAGGATGTTCACCGCTTTGCGGAGTTCGCGCGCGAATTCCTCGACTAATGGGGCTGATCATCCTCAAAGCAAATTGGTGGTTTGAAGTGGCAGGCCTGAAGATTTGTACTCCCGAACGTTTCCATCCAAGCTACAGGCGCGCAACGAAGGCAGCTCCCGCCATTGCATTCGCTTAACCTACTGAGTCTTTCAAAATATTGTGACGAATGGTTTTCGTAGCGCGGGCGTGTCCGGTTTCAGGTCCGATCTGATCGGACCACCGGACCCCAGAAACCGGAGACGCTCCCTTCGGTGTAACCGATGCGCGCACGAGCAACCACCCCCTCAAGACACTTTCATCGGAATCGTGACTGCAACCATTCCACGCATCGCGCTTCGGCGCAATTACAAATCCTGCGAATCGAAGGGCACCGTTTGGGCATGAAGGGGCGTCACAGGAAGTGAAAGTGGGAACTGCTCGAACATGAATCCTCGGTGACGCTGATTCCCCTCTGGTGATCCGCAGTGGTTCTTGCATCCAGATTGCTTATATGAATCCAGGCCAGCATCGGACAACGGAACATTAATTTCTTGTCTCAAGTCACGAGCGAGGGCATGACTTTTCACATTTAGACGGGACCGATAAGGTCCGCGCATGCAAAACTTTGGGGGTGAGAGATGTTGTTTTCAAAAGATTGCCCGGCGCAACGAAGGTTATTCAAGTTAGCCCTTATCTTTTTCACATTCGCTGCATTCCTTCAGCCGCTGTGGGCCCAGGTGGATACGGGTTCGATTGTGGGGACGGTTCAGGACCAGACAGGAGCCGTGATTCCGGGAGTCACCGTAACTCTGCAAAATGAAGCGACCGCTTACATCGCGACGACGAAAACCGGGCCTGCGGGAAACTATGTTTTCAGCCCCGTTAAGATCGGCACCTACACCGTGAGCGTGCAGATGAGCGGTTTCGAGAAAGCCGTCCAACGCCACATCGAAGTGAACATCCAACAGCAGGTGCTGGCGAATTTCACTCTTCACCCCGGCGTTGTGACGCAGTCCGTGAACGTCACCGGGGCGCCGCCTCAGCTCCAGACGCAAAACGGGTCGGTGCAGCAGGAGGTAGGGGAAAAAGCCATCGTCGATCTTCCCTTGAATGGCCGCAATTCCACCTTCCTGGCCCAGCTTAGCGCGGGGACAACCTTCATGCAGTCCGACACGCGGGGCGTGAAGGCCAGCGGAGGTTTCGCGGCCAACGGCCAGCGGCCGGTGTGGAACAATTATTTGCTGGATGGAATTGACGACAACAGCGACATCGGCGACCTGGTGAACCAGGCGTATTATGCCGTACTGCCTCCTCCCGATGCCCTTCGCGAATTCACCGTTCAAACCAACAATTACAGCGCGGAGTTTGGCGGGCACTCGGCCGGCGCTGTCCTCAATGCCGCGCTGAAGAACGGCACCAACCAGTTCCACGGCGACCTGTGGGAGTTCGTTCGCAATTCCGCGCTCGACGCCAACGATTTTTTCCTCAACGCATCGCACGAACCGATTGCCGAGTATCGCCAAAACCAGTTCGGGTTCACCGTGGGCGGACCCGTGGAGATCCCCCACATTTATAACGGCAAGGACAAAACATTTTTCTTCGGTGACTATCAGGGGACACGCATTCGCGAGGGGTTAACGTATGTCGAATCGATTCCCACTGTCGCCGAGCGCAGCAGCGGCTTCACGAATTTTCAGGATTTAATTGCGGACCAGACGGGAACGCGAAGCGATTTGCTGGGGCGCGTTTTCCCCTCCGGCACGATCTTCGATCCCGCCACCACACGGCCTGTAACCAAGGGGGCGGTGGATCCTATAACCGGCCTCACGTCCAGCGCCAATGGATACGTGCGCGATCCCTTCTACGCAGGGTCGCTGGTCGGCGTTACCAGCTTCACATCCGCTGCGGCCATCAGCAATCTCAATCTACTTCCTGCCACGCGTCTGGATTCCAATGCCATCAAGCTCCTGGACCTCTACCCCGTCGCGAACGGGCCGGGGGTGCTTGATGATTTTACGGACGCTCCCGTGGAGGCCAACGCCGTAAACACCTTCGATATTCGCGTTGATCGAAATTTCAGTGAAAAGGACACGATGTTCGGCAGTTATAGTTATTCGAGCTCCTCCCTGGATTACCCGGGGCCCTTTCCGGGCATCGCGGACGGCTCTCCGGATCGTCCCGGCAGCGGCACCACCTTTGCCGAACACGGAGCCCTCAGCGAAACACACGTTTTCTCGCCGACAACCATCAATGAATTTCGTCTGGGATACAGCCGCCTGCACGACATCCGGCTTCAGTACGACGGAAACGATCTCACCAACATTCCCGGCCAGTATGGAATTGCCGGTGTTCCGCAGGTGTTTGAAAACGGTGGCTTGCCGAACATCAATATGGGGTCGCTGGCTACCTTCGGCGCACCGGCATTTCTACCCAGCAACAAATGGAGCATCACCTCGCAGGTGTCCGAGAATCTGACGAAAGTGGTGCGAACGCACGACCTACGGGTAGGTTTCCAGTTCGAGGATATTCGCTTTCCCATGATCAGCCCGCCCGACCCACGCGGCACAATCGGCTTCAACGGCGAATACACCTCAGTGATCAACTCCACGGACGGCAGCACGGCGGCGTCAGAACTTCTGCTGACGCCCATGGCCAGCACCGTGCCGGGCGGAATCAACAATGTGGGCGGCGCCAGCTCCGTTGCGGCCACCAACTTCCGGCCCTTTGCCGACTATCGCCGCACCTTCTACGGCGGCTACGCGCAGGACAACTGGCGCGTCACCCAAAACCTCACTTTGAATCTGGGACTGCGCTACGACTGGTTCGCGCAGCCGAGTGAGTACTTCGGGTCGCAAGCGAACATGGCGCCGGGATTTAATTTCACCGGCGGCCGCTTCCTGATTGCGCAGAGCCGGGCGAACCAGGTTCCCTCCGGCTTTGTCACCCTGCTTGCGTCGAACGGGATTGCGTTCACGCCCACCACCGGCACCGTGTGGCAAAGCTCTCCGTCCAATGACTGGGGGCCGCGTTTCGGCTTTGCGTACCATGCGGCCAAGAACCTGGTGGTGCGAGGCGGATATGCGATTTTCTACGGCGGTCAGGAAGACTTTGGTCTGTCCACCTACGGCGCCAACAGCTATCCGTTCCTGGTGAGCAGTTCTTTCAGCCCGCCGAATTCCGCCGAGCCCATCACTCCCAACAATTCCGTGGGCCTGCTTGAAAACGGCCTCACCAATGTTCCCTTGGTCGCTTCCAACGCGAACTTGAGCAACATTTCTCTCGTAAGCTCCCAGCTTCCCTGGAAAGACCCTTCCACCCAAAGCTACAATCTGACACTGCAGTATCAACTCTCGCCCAGCACCACGGCTTCCGTCGGATATGCCGGATCGCAGACTCGCCACCTGGAGTCGAACGTTTCCATCAATCAGGTGGCGGAGGTCCTGCCTCCCAGCTTGAACCTCTTCACCTACCTTCCGTACCCGGCGTTTGCCTCCGGCGGCAGCAATGATCGGCCCAATGGCGACAGCAATTACAACGGAGTGGAATTCAATCTGGAGCGCAAGTTTTCCTCCGGCTTCACCCTGCTGGGAAATTACACTTATTCAATTTGCCGAAGCGATGCGCTCGACGAGCTGGATAACGATTCACAAAGCGGCGGCTATCGCGCCAACTATCTTCAGAATTTCGGAATCCAGGCGGATTTCGGACTCTGCGACTTCCAGGTGCGCAACCTTGTGCACGTCAGCGGGACTTATGACCTGCCCTTTGGCCGCGGTGAGCATTTCCTGAATCGCGGCGGAGTGCTGAACGCCCTCGTGGGTGGCTGGTCAACCAATTGGATTCTGGACCTTCAGGACGGCCAGCCCTTTACAATCGGCTGTCAAGATACAACGACCACAGGATTGGGATGCCATGCCTTGTTGGTTCCTGGGCAGAATGTCATCGCCGGCCCGCACAACGTCAACAACTGGCTGAACGCGGCGGCATTCGCGGACCCGGCCGCGGCAACCACCGTCGGGCAGACCAATTACGCCCCGCTGGGCGGCGCGGCTACGCAAGCAGTGGGCCCCGGCGTGCACAATATTGACGCGTCCATCTTCAAAACCTTCAAAATCAAGGAAACGAAGGCGCTGGAGTTCCGCACGGAGGTCTTTAACCTTACCAACACCGCCGATTTCAGTTCTCCAAGCATCCTCAATTTCCTGAACACCGCGCAGTTCGGGAAGATCAGCGGGACACAGACCAACGCGCGGCTCATTCAATTTGGTCTGAAGTTCTATTGGTAAATGTCGGAGACCGCCGCTACAGACGGCAATCCACTTCGAGGCGTCGGTTCCAAGCGCGCGGGTGCGCCGCCATCTCGCCTCAGCGCCGGAACAAAGGACCCGCTTCCCACATGAGCACATGCTAGAATTCGCATGCGCCGCGACTTTGGTTTTGCGATTGGGACGGCGCCGCAGATTCTGACGTAGTTCGAAACTCCTCATGCGAAAAAAGCAAAAATCTGAATACTCATTGGGAGCCGGCTCACGTCGCGAATTCCTTCGGGACGCCTGCCTGGGAAGCACTGCACTGGTGAAAATTGCTCAGCCGCAGAAAGTCAATGCGGCGGATCCACCCCCAACGCCCACGGATGCCTCTTCGACCTGGGCTGCGCGATTGTCCTCCGACAGGCGTCACCTCGAGCTTTCTTATCGAGGCGAGCTTTGGGTCACCGGGATGCGAGTCGCGATTAAGTTCGGGGGCGCGGAGTTTTCCTCGGACGCGCAGGGTGCGCAACTGGAAATCGCTCCAGGCGGGCACACGGGTGAAACCTTGGTGCAAGCTCGTGGCCCTCTCCCTTTCACGATTGCTTTAGAAGTCGCCAATTCCACCTTGACGATAAGTGTCCGCGGAATGGCGGGTGGAGAGGAAGATTCCGCCCTCGTTGAAGCCGAGCTTCACGCTGGCCCTGAACCCATCCAGGCGCGACTGGAAGATGCCGACGACGATGTACTCCAGATGGCGTGCGGACAGGCAGCGAGCGGTCTGAATAACGCGGTTTTTGACCGCTTCCGGGACATGGCGTTGCAGGTGTGGTCTCGTCAAACATCCTTTGAACCTATGGAAACGGGTTTCCGCCTCCGCGCCGGCAACCACTTGAACGAAGCCGCTGTGTGCCGGCTGGAAATTGTTCATGACGTGTACGCCCGGCGGCTGCCTTTTTATGCCCCGCTCGATAAAACCGCCTGGCCGCACGCTCCAGCGGGGTGGTGCTCCTGGTACAGGTATTTCGCGGCCGTCACTGAGGATGAAATTCTTGAAAACGCGCGCGCGGTGGCGCGGGATTATCAAGCCTTCGGCCTTCGCTATTGCCTGATTGACTCGGGTTGGCAGGTGGCAGGCGGAGGTGAAAACAACGGACCCATTGGGGGTAGCTGGACCGAGGCGAATACGAAGTTTCCGCATGGAATGAAGTGGCTGGCAGACCAGATCAAAGCCCAGGGCCTTCAGCCCGGCTTGTGGCTCTCCGTCTTTGGCAACGCGGACCGAAACTTTTACAACATCCACCCTGATTGGTTTCTCCATGACGAAAACGGGAACGCGAAAATGGGCAGTTGGTTCGGAACTTATGTCGCCGACTTTTCCAACCCGGAATTGATTAAGTTCCTCTCGGAGGTTTACCGGCAGCACACGCTGGCGTGGGGATTCGAGTATTTCAAACTCGATGGTGAAAATGACACGCGCGACCTTTGGGCGAAAAATCGCATTCGCGCGTTTGACCCGAGCCTGCCCGCCAATGAGGCGTTTCGCGATGCCTTGCGAGTGATCCGCGAAGCGATGAATGCGAAACCCGGAGTTTTCTTCTCCGCCTGCGGCCCGGAATATCCGACCGAATCCATGGGTATCGCGCAAGCTGCGCGCCTGGGAGGCGACGTGGTGGGCGACGGCGAGTCACCCTCGTTCCGCGGAGTGCGCACCGCGCTGGCAGCCACGCGCCGCGGATATTACACTCACAACATCGCCTGGTACGCCGACCCTGACGTGTTGGTGGTGCGCCCGCCTCTCACGCGCGATGAGGCCGTGACTTGGACTTCGATCCTAGGGTTATCGGGACAGCTTCTGATGTTGGGTGACGACATGACCAGTCTCCCTGAAGACCGGCGAGAAATGTTGCGAAAGGTGATACCTGTCGCGGATATTCATCCCATGGAACTCTATCCTCTTACCAAGGACCGCCACATTTGGGTGCTCCACGTGGTGAGGCCCTACGGCCGGTGGGCGGTTGCCGGACTTTTTAATTGGGACTGCGCGCCGGGTGAAATGCCTTCTGCGTTTCAAGGCGGCGCGTACGAAATTGAGACTCGAAACGAAGGCCTGCTGGGGCGGCAGCAGACCTATGGTGTACAGGAGGCCAACTCCTCCGTGCTGGCCGCGGCAAAGCAGGAAAACGAGTGGCTGGAGGCGCTTCCTGAAAAGCCCTCTGGCCTCGAACTGCTTCCCGTGCCCTCCTACCTGTCACCGCCTACCGCGCGCCGGGTGGTTTTGAATTTCGAAAAGGCAGGTCTCAACCCGGAGGTGGAATATCTCTTGTACGATTTCTGGAATGAGCGGTTCCTGGGACGCGTGCGCTACGAATTTACCGCGGTTCTGCCCGCTCATACTTGTCAAATCATCTCGCTGCGCCCGTTCTTGGGCCATCCGCAACTTATTGGCACCGACCGCCACATTACGATGGGCGCAGTTGAGCTCCTCGATGAGCGTTGGGATTGGGGAAAAAGCCTTTTGCACCTGACGCTCAAAATCGTTCCCAACCATCCCACCACCGTGTCTATCTACAAGTACAACCGGAAGCTAAAAAACCACTCCGCCTCCCAAGGAACAGCCACGCTGAAAGAGGAAAACGAGTTCGTCCAGGTTCAAATGGTGAGCCTGTTACCCGAAGTGACGCTGCTCCTGGAATTCTAGCCGAGAACTTTGTTTCCCATTCGCAAGCGATCGGCTGACTCGCGACATCGATGCAATGACCGCCCCTACATCAAGCCGCCGGCCAAGAAAACAGCAACCCTTGCTTGCTTCCCATCGTCATACTAAATGAGCAGCTCATCCCAATTCGAGGCACGGCGATTTGTCCAGGTCCGCCTCTGCAATTCCGGTTTCCTTCAATGACAAGCGCAAGACACGCTGAACGCTACGCGCTAAAATTAACTTGGGCGCTTCGGGTGGGGTGCGGAGGTGCGTTTGAACCTCTGCCGCAGTTGGATGAAGGGAGGGACATGTCATGCGGTGGTCATGGAAAATCGGCCGTCTGATGGGGATCGACGTTTACATGCACGCGACATTCCTGCTGTTGGTCGGATTCATCATCGTCGCCGCCTGGGTGGAAAGCCACAACGTCAATCGAACCCTCTTCGGAGTATTTTTTGTTCTGGTCATCTTCGGCTGCATTGTGCTGCATGAGTTGGGGCATGCGCTCACGGCGCGGCGGTTTGGCATCCGCACCCGCGACATTGTTC
>JASHSC010000529.1 GCA_030036915.1 Terriglobia bacterium | reverse complement strand
GCGTGTTGAAGCGTGTCATAGGTTGCGTGCACGGCCGTTCGCACCGTCGCCCGGCCCACGTAACACTCGTGCAGCGTGGTCTCCAGCCATTGCGGATCGATCGTCGGAGCGATGGCCACCACAAATTGGAGCTTCCGATGCAGCGCCAAGCGCGTGGCCGCCTCGAGCATGATGGGCAGATTCGCGCTGACTTCCATCTGACGGCTGCCTGGCAGCAAGGCAATCGTTTGAACGGAACCGTCCAATCCGACCTTGGCGAAAAACTCCTCGCGTGTCAGGTGCGGGCGTACCATGTCAATCAGCGGATGCCCGACATATTCCACCGGCACGCCGGCGTCCTTGTAGATTTCCTCCTCAAAATCAAAAATGACAATCATTTTGGAGATGCGTTCCTTGAGTTTCTGCACGCGGCCCTTACGCCAGGCCCAAACCTGCGGGCTGACAAAATAGACCACGGGAATTCGCCGTTTTTTCAGCCGCCTGGCGAGCCGCAAGTTGAAATCCGGAAAGTCGATGAGGATGGCGATCTGCGGTTGGCGACGGTCCACTTCCTCCAAAAGCTGGTGGAACGCCCGGTAAACGCACGGAATTCCTTTCATCACCTCCGTGACGCCGGCGATGGCAATGGCGTGCGCATTAACCACAGTGTTCACCCCGGCCTGCCGCATGGCGTCTCCTCCAGAGCCGAAAAATTCGGGGTTCGGCAATCTCGAGCGGAGCGCACGCGCCAGTCCTGCCCCGAAGATGTCGCCGGATCGCTCTCCAGCAACGATCATGATCCTGGGATTGCTGCCCTGGGCACCGGGTGGAGAACTCTGATTGAAGGACAAGAGATTCGGGCCTCGGCCAATTCTCTCACAAGACGGGCTGGATTAGGACCTTTCCGGGGAAAGCTCCGACTCAGCGAGCACGCGGGCGGCAGCGACTTCCTGGTCCTTGTACTGAAGCTGGTAGAGTTTGAAATAGATGCCACGTTGCTCGAGCAACTCCTGGTGGGTGCCGACTTCGCGGACGCGCCCTTTGTGCATCACCACGATCTTGCTGGCGTTTTGAATGGTGGAAAGGCGGTGGGCGATCACAAGTGAGGTGCGGTTTTCGATCAGGCAGCGCAGCCCTTCGCGCAACAAGTGCTCGGTCTCGGGGTCGACGCTCGAAGTGGCTTCGTCGAGCACCAGAATGCGTGGGTTGTGCGCCAAGGCTCGCCCAAAGGAGAGCAACTGTTTCTGTCCCACGGAAAGCGTCGATCCGCGCTCGCGAACCGGCTCGTCAAACCCCTGCGGCAGGCTCTCAATAAATTCCTCGAGCTTGACTTGCCTGGCCGCATCGCGAACCTGCGCATCGGTAATGCCCTCCGTACCCAGCCGAAGGTTGCTCGCGATGGTGCCCGAAAAAAGAAAGGGGTCTTGCAGCACGATGCCGAAATTCCTGCGCAGATCGTGCAAGCGGAGATCGCGGATGTCAATTCCGTCAAAGGTTATTGCGCCCTCCTGAATATCATAAAAGCGCAACAGCAGGTTGGTGAGCGTGGTTTTTCCCGCTCCCGTATGCCCCACCACCGCCACGGTCTCGCCCGGTTCAATTGTGAAGCTGACGTTGTCCAAGACCTTGTGGTTGTCCTTGTAAGCGAATCCGACCCGGCAAAATTCCACCTGTCCGCGCGGCTCGGCAAGGGATTTGGGCCGTGGCGGGTCAACGATCATGACCGGAGTATCGAGCAGCTTGAAGATGCGCTCCGAGCTGGCCATTGCAGCCTGCAACAAGTTGTACTTGTCGCTTAAATCCTGAATGGGCTTAAAAAATCGCTGCGAATATTGGATAAAGGCGATGGCAGTGCCCACGCTGACGGCGTTGCGCAGGGCCATTCCGCCGCCCAGGTAGAGGATGATGGCGACGGCCAGCACTCCCAGCAGTTCCACGGTGGGATAGAAGAGGCCGTATGCCAGGATGGAATCTTTGTAAGCCTCCATGTGCGTGCGGTTGGTGGCCTCAAACTCGCTGAAGCTGCGGTCCTCGCGATTGAAAAGTTGAAGGACGGCCATCCCGGTGATGTGCTCCTGCAAATAGGCGTTGATGCGGGCGATCGCCACGCGAATTCTGCGGTAGGAATCCCGCACCGCCCGGCGGAACATCGCCGTCACCAGGCTTATGAGGGGCAGCACAGAGAAGGTCATCAAGGCCAGCTTCCAGTTCACATCCAGCATCGCCACAATGATGCTGAGGAGCGTGAAGAAATCGCCTAGGATCGCTACGACGCCGGAGGAGAACAAGTCGTTTAGCACATCCACATCTGTCGTAACACGCGTTACCAGGCGGCCGACGGGATTCCGGTCAAAGAAGGCCAGTTCGAGCTGCTGCAGGTGAAGGAAAATCTGCTTGCGCAGGTCATACATTACCTTTTGGCCCACCAGATTCATGGCGAACGACTGGGAGAATTCCAGGATGAAGCTGGCCAGGACGGTGGGGAGGAAAAGCGCGAAGGCAATCTGGGAAATTCCCACGAATGGATTGCGGCTCAAGAAATGCGCGAGGACGTGAGGCAGCTTCTGGCGTGATGTGGGATCGAGGTAACGGTCAACCTCCACCTTCATCAAATACGCGGGCACCGCCTGAAGCATTCCGTAAAACAGAGTCGAAACAATCGCGAATAGCGTCAACCGCCAGTGCGGGCGGAGGTACACAACCAATCGCCGCATCAGCCGCGAGTCATACGCTTTACCGAGGACTTCTTCTTCTTGAGCTGCGGGCATCAAAACCTCTGGAAGGGCGCCGCGCGTGTCCCTCCAATTGGTTAATCTTCCTTCTGCAACGCTTCCTCAATCAATTGCTTGTTGTAGAGCTCCGCGTATTGGCCGTTCAGGTTGAGCAGGTCCGAATGAGTGCCGCGCTCGGCGATTTCCCCGTCGTGCAGCACCACAATTTCGTCGGCATTTTGCACAGTCGAGACGCGATGCGAAATCAGTATGGTCGTCCGCCCCGCCATGACGCCTGTGAGCTGGCGGAGGATGGTTTCCTCGGTGTAAGTATCCACGTTCGAGAGGGCATCATCCAAAATCAGAATGCGCGGCTCACGAATGACGGCGCGCGATATGGCCGTCCGCTGTTTCTGCCCGCCTGAGAGCGTCAGCCCGCGCTCGCCCACCATGGTGTCAAACCGCTTGGGGAAGCCGTTGATCTCCGGAAGAATGTTGGAAATTTCCGCCGCGCGCTCCACCTGGGCCTCCGTCGCGTCCGGCGCGCCCAGACGCACGTTTTCACGGATGGTTTCGCTGAACAGGAATGTTTCCTGCGGCACAAACCCGATGTCATTGCGCAAAACGTGGAGGGGAATTTCCCGGATGGGGACGCCGTCGATCAGTACGCTTCCCGGCGGCGCGTCACACAGGCGCGGAATCAGGTTCACAAGAGTGGATTTCCCCGACCCCGTCGCTCCCACCACCGCCAGGGTCTTTCCGGCGGGAATGCGCAGGTTGATATTTTTGAGAATTGCCCGGCCGTTGTAACTGAAGTTCAGGTTGCGGAACTCAATATCGCCCAGCAGCGCCGTGACCGGCTCTTGCGAAACCTCGTGGTCGTCGATTTCCGGCTTCGCGTCAAAGATGGTCATCAGCCGGCCCTGGGAGGCCAGTCCGCGCTCGACGAGGTTCGTCACCCAGCCGAGCGCGATGATGGGCCAGATTAAGTTGACGAGATATACGTTGAAGGCCGCAAAGGTTCCGACCGATATGACCCCGCGCACCACGTGCTCGCCGCCCACCACCAGCACCATTATCAACGATGAGGCAAACATCAGGGCCATGCACGGCCACAGGAAGCTGGAGATCCAGATGAGCCCCTTGTTCTTTTCCACAAAGTCGCGGTTCATCACATCAAATGCCGCCATCTCCGCTTCCTCCTGGCAGAAGGCGCGGAGCACGCGCACGCCTGCGATGTTCTCCCGCACGCGCTCGGTGAGCTCGGAATAAAGGGCCTGGATTTTTTCAAAGCGCTCGTGAATTTTCGCTCCGAAGAACTTCACGCCGGCGGAAACGAACGGCAGGGGAATGAGCGTCACAAGCGTCAGCCGCCAGTCCAGATCCAGCATCAAAGCAATGGTGGTAACGCCCATCACCAGCGTCGTGGCAGAGTACATGATTCCCGGCCCGAGCATGTTGCGAACCGAGTTCAGATCGTTGGTGAGCTTTGACATCAAGTC
>JASHSC010000528.1 GCA_030036915.1 Terriglobia bacterium | reverse complement strand
GAGGCGAGCAGCATTTCGTGCGGCGTCATGCCGATTTGAAGGGAGAAGGCGCGGTCGCGATAGAAGGGAAAAAACCAGTCATGCCCGGGCTTCAAGTGGAGCGCCACGGCCACCCCGATGCATTCGTGCCCGGCGCCGCTGATTTGAAAATACGCGCGATTTTGGCGCTTGAGCTGAATTTCCTTGTCGTCCAGGCGGCGCGCCGTGTACATCGTGCGGTAGGCGCCCAGAAGCAACCCCCTCGAAAGCGTTGCGGCTTTCAGAGCGTGATTTGTCGTGGTGGCCATTCGACCCCTCGCAGAAGGTGGTATTTTCCCCAAATCTCAACGTTGCGAGGCAGACTCTTGCACTCATGGCGATTATCGGGTTATGAAAAGAGAAAGTCAATCGGGGTGGACGGCCGGTTGCGCCTCAGTTTGAGCTCCGTAGGGGCAGGGCTTGTCCCTGCCCTTCAGTCCAGCGACATCGGACAGGGCACCCGCAAGGGGTGCCCCTACGCCGAAATTTCAAACTGACCCACTGCGGGCGGCCCGGCCAAGTTCAGGCTTGCTTTGCCGCCCCTTCCCATTGTATTAATCGCTTAAGTTGACGGGTAAGGCCCAGGGAGCTCCTGAGCGCCTGGCCCGTCAGGAATCCCAAACTATTTACACGAGGTGGATGGTGAGAAATCGAGCCAAGGGCATTCCCATTGCCTTCCGGCCGGCGTTTCAATCGCCCGCCCCCGTGTCCACCCGAGCCGTAAGATGGCTGGGTCTTGGCGCAATCTGCCTCGCGTACCTTGCTCTAACCTTCGTCTTGTCCGGCCGGGGGTATTCTCAGGCGCAGCCCGGCAACACTTTGGGCATTGGCGCGCGGCTATACGTCCGCCTGGAAGCTGAGGTCTGCACCAAGACTTCGCACCTGAACCAGATTGTCACGGCACACGTCGTTCGCCAGGCCACCACCGACCAGGGCGTTTTGGTTCCCATCACTGCGGAAGTCATCGGAACGATACAAAGGCTGATCCCGTCATCCAGCCCTTCGGATCACGCGCGCATGCTCATTCGTTTCACCCGTTTGACGATCCCCGCCCACCCCTCCATTGACTTCACCGCGCACCTGGTTGAAGTGGAAAACGCGCGCGAAACGGTTCTTGATGACGGAACGATTCAAGGCATTCTGGAAAAAGACGCTTTGGTGGGGCGAATGGATGGCATGCTGGACAAACTGGGCACGGCCGGCGACGACATGGAGAAAGTGACCAATAAAACCGCCGGTAAGATCGATACCTCCATCGATTATCCGGCCGGCACCGATATGGTTTTGTCGCTCGACCAACCACTCACCATTGATCCCACATCGCCTCCAGCAGCGGCCATGCAAATTCCTCCAGCCCTGGCGGATGCCGTCCAGAAGATGCTTGCCGGTGCGCCCAATCGCGCGGAGAGCAAGACCAAGAGACCGGGCGACCCTCTCAACTTGATCATCATCGGGAATTCGGATTTGATTGGCGGAGCCTTTAAGCAAGCCGGCTGGGACCCTGCGAAGAAACTGGGAGCAAGGTCCGCCTACGGAACGGTGCGCGCCCTGGCGGACGACGGAAGTTACGATGACGCGCCGGTTTCGCAACTTTACCTTTTCGGCCGGTCCGAGGATCTGGCCTTCGAGAAAATGCTCAATACCTTCCGGAAACGCCATCACCTGCGCCTCTGGCGGACCACCGCAACCACGGCCGATGGGCGTGAAATCTGGCTGGGCGCCACCACCCACGACATCGGCATCGATGAAAGTGTTCGACGTCATGAGATTTCGCACGCCATTGATCCCGACTTGGACGCCGAACGCTCTAAGGTTGGCGCGGACCTGATGGCCGGCGGCATTGTGGCTTCCGAACAATTGGTCACTCCGCCCAATCCGCTTTCCCAAGGCAATACTGCCACAGGCGGCACCTGGAAAACCGACGGCCGGATGCTGGTGATTGAGTTGAAGCCTTCCGGCAAGACTTCACAACCTGGAGTCGCCCGATTTGACGCCGAGCCGGCGAATCCAAAATCAATTGACGCACTTTAACGGCCCGTTGTATGTTTCCTCGCGGGGGATTCATCCTCCATCCGCATTGGAATTTGAGCGTGAGGTCATCCATGGGGTCCACACCTGCTACCGCAACCGCCGCCAGCACGCATGTCTCGGGCAAAATCATCGATACCGTCGTCAAGGTTTCCGTTGATGCCACTCGACCATTGCCCCTTGCCTGCGCGCTCTATGAGGTGGAAAATCCCCAGGGTGTTTGGCTGTGCGCATTCTACGGATCGAATAAAAGTGTCTTCGATTTTCTCCCCCAAAAAGACGCGGAAATCGACGAGGCGCAGCTTGGAATCGCGTTTCTTCACAAGGTCTTCATTCCCAAGGACCAATTTCAGCCCGCCCACTGGGAGGAGTTTAAGAAAGAGCGATTCATGGCTTACGGCGGCCACGGCGAGTAATTAAGATTGAGGTAGAATGCCCGCAGCGTTGCAGTCAGATTATACCAGCCAGATTATCCTCGTCCCCCGCGTCTGATTTATCTGCTATACTCAGTTTCAGACCTGTATTTCACGAACGCGAATTTCATGAACAACGTTGGGCAGCACGAAAGGGGCAGTCGCTTGGCAGATTCTTGTGGATTTCTGGCCCTCGAGGGAATTGGGTTTGCACCCCGGCCAGTCAAAATGCGGAGGGATGCGTCGATGATGCTTTCGAAAAGGATAGGGATGACGATCGTGGCAGGGCTGATGGCGGTTGCAGGATTGTGGGCTCAACGTCCGGGTGGCATGAACCCATTTGGCGGCATGCCGTCCTTCGGGTTGCAAAATCCCACCGCCGGATCGGGCGCAGAATACAATTTGACCACGAAAGGCAAGGACATGGATATGTCCGTCGTCATTCTTGGGAAAGAAGACTATCAGGGCACGCCGGCTTATTGGATGGAAATCCGCATGGTGAACCCGGATCTGGGCGGTGAAATGGTGATGAAGATGCTTACCGTTTCCACCGGTACGGAACAGGGCGTGAAGCGGATGATCATGCAGCGGCCCGGGCAACCTCCCATGGAAATGCCCACCATGATGATGAGTATGATGCAGCAGCACCAGCAGCCGCCCATCACCACCAAGGGCGAAAATGGCCCCGGCGGCACGGGCGAACTGGTGGGCGAGGAATCCGTCAGCGTTCCGGCCGGAACCTTCACTTGCCAGCACTACCGCAAGACCGATGCGAGAGGCACGACGGACTTGTGGATCACCACGCAGGTCACTCCCTATGCCGTGGCCAAGATGACCGGCCCCGACGCCACCATGGTCCTCAAGAAAGTTCTGAGCAACGAAACCAGCCACATCACCGGCGAACCGCAGAAGCTCAACATCCCCGGAATGCCTCAGTAATCGAATCCTCTCCTTTGTCGCGATGCGGGCCGGAAGCTCCGGCCCGCGTCCAGTAGGGGGTCAGTTTGAATTCCGTAAGGGCAGGGCTTGCCCCTGCCCTTCAGCCCAGCGACATCGGGCAAGGCGCCCGCAAGGGGTGCCCCTACGCCGAAATTTCAAACTGACCCACTCTCCCGCTTCCGTTTCGCTTGCAGGGTTCCTGTGCCTATGGTATATTTATGCGCTGTCTGCATAAACTTGCATGGACAAGGTTTATCGAAGAACGCAGATCGTGGACCTTCTGCGCGCCGAAGAGGTGGAGACGCAGGAGGACCTTCGCCGCAAGCTGGCGCGCCGGGGCATCCGTGTGACCCAGGCGACGGTTTCGCGCGACATTGAAGACCTCGGACTCATCAAAACGCGCACCGGTTATCGGCTGCCGGAGGCCGCGGCGGAATCTCTGGCTCCTGCCCAGCCTACCCTGGCGATCGTGCTCAAGGAATTCCTGACGGGCACCCGCCAGGCTGCGAACCTAGTGATTCTCAAAACACGCCCCGGCAACGCGCACTCCGTGGCCGTGGCGCTCGATGCCGAGCCCTGGGACGAGATTGTGGGAACGGTGGCCGGTGACGATACCATCTTCATCGCCACGCCCGGCTCGCGCCAGGCGGAGGCGGTTCGGAAGAAAATCCAGGCGCTCGTGGCGACGTAAATCCGGTTGTCAGCACTCGGTTACCGGGTGCCGGTCAATTTGCAGGAAGACCGATATCCCGAATTGGATCACAAATAAGGAATTGAATTCAAACTCATGCCTACTTTTTCTCCAAATCAAATCAAGCGGGTGGTTTTGGCTTATTCAGGAGGGCTCGACACATCCATCATCATCCCGTGGCTGCGTGAAAACTACGGGTGCGAAGTCATCGCCATGGTCGGCAACGTCGGCCAGGGTGATGATTACTCCGCCGTCCGCCGCAAGGCTCTGGCCAGCGGCGCCTCGAAGGTTTTCGTTGAGGACCTGCGCGAAGAATTTGTGATCGGATATGTCTGGAAAGCCGTCAAGGCAGGCGCGGTTTACGAGGGGAAGTATCTGCTCGGAACGTCGCTGGCGCGGCCGGTGCTCGCCAAGGCGCAGGTGAGGGTCGCGCTCGCCCAGGGCGCGGACGCCGTGGCGCACGGTTGCACGGGAAAGGGAAACGACCAGGTGCGCTTCGAACTCACCTACAAGGCGCTGGCTCCGCATCTGCGCGTCATCGCTCCGTGGCGCGAGTGGTCCATCAAATCGCGCGAAGACGCCCTGCAATACGCGCAGAAG
>JASHSC010000527.1 GCA_030036915.1 Terriglobia bacterium | reverse complement strand
CGCCGAAGAGCATTTGCCAGAAGCGGTTTACAGTCACGCGCGCCGTGAGCGGGTTCGAGCGGTCCACCAGCCACTGCGCAAATCCCAGGCGGTTGTTGGGAAAACCCGCCGGCATGGGCGGCAGCACGTGGGGCAGTCCCGGCGACACTTTTTCGCCGCGCGCGTCGTAGGCCCCGCGCTTCAGGATGTACGCATCCCGGTGCGGTCCTTCCTTCATCACCATCACGGTCGGAATGGAATCGTAATACTGGTTGCGAGCTTGCTCCGTTGCCTCCAACTTTCGGCGCGCATCCTGGACATCCTGGGGAGCGAATTGTTCGAGGAAGCAAAATGCCAGCTTGTCCGACTGTGCAGGCGTGCGTCGAGCCAAGGGAAGCGAAGCAATCTGCGGCACAGTCTCGAGAACAGGCAGCACAGCCACTTCCTCGGGCGATAAGGCGCGGTTGTAAATTCGCACGTCGCCAATGTCGCCGTGGAAAAGGTCCTCAGGGCCTTCCC
The DNA here is from genome assembly GCA_030036915.1 of Terriglobia bacterium. Taxonomy (GTDB): domain Bacteria; phylum Acidobacteriota; class Terriglobia; order UBA7540; family UBA7540; genus Bog-366. The sequence continues at coordinate 6,375 of JASHSC010000527.1, read as the reverse complement.
CGGCCCCGATTCGAAACGCGTGGTTAGCCCCCAGCGGCCAGACCATCGAATCAAACAGCACATTGATCTGCTGCGACACGCCGTCTACATAAAGCTTGAGCCCCTCAGCCTTGCGCTTTCCGTCGTACGTCAGCGCCACGTGGTGCCACTGGTTCATCGACAGCGGTTTTTGCGTTTCAATCCGCCAACCCAAATCGGTCCAGCGAACGGTGAAGTTGAAGTGCAGTTTGCTGTCGCGCAGATAAAGGCCGTAACCGGTTCCTTCGTGCACGTCCTCAACGCTGGAAAGAATTGCGCCGGTAGGAGCCGCGGGTTTGATCCATGCCGCGAAGCTGAAAGCGTCAAGATAATCAAAGTTCAGAACTTTGCCGGCATTAATATCCTCGTGCCCGTCAAAGCCGGCCGCTTCGCCGGCTTTACCCGGAATAAAGTTGACGCCGGGGGACGCGCCACCTTCGACAAAAGCTTGACTGGGATCTTCAGGTTTACCCGGGGGCGGAGTTCCCTGCGGAGTGTGGCGGAAGGAGTTCCGGCGCTCGTACACCCCGGTGGCTTCGTGCAAATCGCCATTCAACGGGAAATGCAGAATCAGGCCTGCGCTCACGTTCCAGTCAGGCATGTGCGAAGTTTTCACCCACTGCTCCCAGGCGCGCTGGCTGCGGGCGATTTCCGGCTTCAGCGCCCCGTAAGCCGCATGCGCTGAAGCCAACTTCAGGTCGAGCTCCTTCAGGTGCGTTTCCTGGTCCGGCGTGGGCGCCTTGATATAGGGCTCCTCGTTCCCGAAGTTGTAGACAAAGCCCTTTTCCGGCACGTTGTTGAAATACGCGAAAAGCTGGTAGTACTCCTTCTGCAAAATCGGGTCGTACTTATGATCGTGGCAGCGAGCGCAACCCACGGTGAGGCCCATCCACACGCTCGTCGTGGTGTCCACACGGTCCACGACGTACGCAACCCGAAACTCCTCGTCAATAATTCCACCCTCCGCGCTCGTGCGATGATTGCGATTGAAGGCGGTGGCAATCAATTCATCGCGCGTGGGATGCGGAAGCATATCGCCGGCAAGCTGTTGGATGGTGAACTGATTGAAAGGCATGTTGCGGTTGTAGGCGTCGATCACCCAGTCACGCCAGCGCCACATACTGCGCACGCCATCGCTCTGATAACCGTTGGTGTCGGCATAACGCGCGGCGTCCAGCCACTGCCAAGCCAGATTTTCTCCGTAGCGAGGTGAATTCAGCAGGCGGTCAACCACCTTTTCGTAGGCATTGGGTGAGTTGTCGCGAAGGAACGCGTCAAGCTCGGCCGGAGTGGGAGGCAGCCCGGTCAGATCGAGCGTGACGCGCCGAATCAAGGTGGCGGGGTCGGCTTCCGGCGAGGGTTCAAGCCCCTCGTGCTCGAGCTTCGCCAGCACGTAATAGTCGATGGTGTCGCGCGGCCACTGCTTGTGCACCACCTGCGGCCGGGGAGCAATCTTGGGAGCGATCAGCGACCAGTGCTTTTGCCATTGCGCGCCCTGCTCAATCCAGCGTTTAATCAGGTCAATCTCGTGCGCCGAAAGTTTCGAGTACCCCATGTACGCCGGCGGCATTCGAAACGATTCGTCATCCGACGTGATGCGCTGATACATGACGCTCTTCGTGAGGTCGCCCTTCACAAAAGCAAACCCGCCGGCGGCGAGTGGAGTCCGCGCGCCCTCCTCCGAGTCAAAGTGCATCGCGGTTTTGCGGTTAGCTTTGTCCGGCCCGTGACAGGCATAGCAGCGATCCGAAAGTATGGGACGAATGTCGCGATTGAAAAGGACGGGCCCTGAATCCGCATCGCTTGCCCAGGCCGTCATGCAAAAACAAAACGCCGACACGAGAAGAGCCAGCTTCACCGCTCTCTTTCGGAAACCGTTTCTCAACACGCTATGCTGTCCTCGGAAGTCATTATACCTGCGCCAAATCCCTGCTGTGCAAGAACAGATTTCACTTCAATGATACGGCTGGGAAATAATCACCCAGCAAACGGCGGCGCCACCAATCACCTTGCAATCGGCGCTCGGACCAACTTGTGAACTGATAGTCATAGACGACAGCGCGCACATATTTCGGCGGCGCATGCGGAAACGGGTTTCGTTCAAGCAAGTCTACCACGCGCGGCGAGCCCTGCAACAAGCGCAGCATCAGTTGGCTGAACCACGGCGAACTGCGGTAATCCCCCAGCGCGGCGAACCACATTTGCCAGTCCAGGCGCGGCTGAAACGGCTGCACCCAGCGGGGCGCACGGTGCAGGTCTCCGGGCTTGTACTTAAATTCGTAGTCGAGCCAGGTTTCACCTTCATTGCTGCCCTCAATGACAATTTCGTGGCGTGAGGTGGTCATGATTGCAAAAAGCCCGTACCCATTCGAAATACGCAGCGGTTGAATGTCCGCAAGCATTTGAAACGCCGTGGAGGGCAGCCACTGGATGGCCAACAGGTCTGCGAGCTGGAGCAGTCCGGCAATGAATATGATGATTGCCAAAGGAGCGGTCAACCAGCGGCGGAGCGGGAATCGGCGAGGGCCGGGATGATGCGCGCGCAGCCGCTCCGACAGCGCGCGCGGAAGGAATCGCGCGAGAAACGCGTCATCAAAAAGCAACAGGCAAAGAGCGATCGTGAGCAGATTGAAAAACGCGTAATTCCCGGTCAGGGCGATCAGGAGCTGAATGAGGATCAGCAATCCTCCGCCCACGAATCGCCAGAGCCGCGGAGCGAAAATGAGGAATGGAACGGCGAGCTCCACGAAAAACATGAAGACCGCGGAGGCTTGTTGAAACCACGCCGGCGCAAGGTGAAAATACCAAGCAAATACCGTGGGCAGCGGCTGGGTATAGTAGTGGTATTCGAGCGCGGTGAGGTTCCGCCAAACTGGGTCGCCGCTCGTGAGCTTCACCATACCCGACGAGAACATCAGTCGAAACAGCAAAAACCAAAGCAACCAGCGCGCGAACCTGGGCGGCGGAGATTTCTGCGACAAGCGCGGCCAGAGATGCCACGGAGCCATCAGGATGCCCAGAAATCCTGCCTCCAACAGAAGGTTGTCCCATTGAAAGGCCAGAAAATCCTGTCCCACCGTTACCAGCGAAAGATACAGCACCCACAATACAGATGAAACCGGAAGCGGAGCGACGTCAAGAATCAGCAGAACCGAACCCACTGTGCTGCCGATACTCATCGCTCGCAGTGCCGTGTCGCTCGAATTCAACCACGCGAGCGTGGGAAAAAACCAGTAACGCTCCGCGCCTACGCGCGCCTCGACTAATTCCAGAAATTCCCTGGCAGGTAGAATTCCATTGCTCCCTATCAGTCCAAGAATTTGCATGGCAAGGGAGAGAAACGCGAAGAAATACGCCACTCCCAGCAGGCGCATAAAAAGCCACGAGGCAAGTGAGAAAGTCGGCCGCTCAAAATGCTTGCCCCAAAAAAGCCGCATGAGCCGATAAAGCGGATTCCTGTTCCGCGCCACAAATCGGTAGGACGATTCGGAAACAGGGGCCACGCCGGGAACGTGGAGATAAACCCAAAGCATCCAGCCGAGTCCGGGAACCACGGCGAGCGATTCGAAAACGGCGCGCGCGGCGCTGTAGACCTGGCCGTCGGGACAAATCAATTGGACGGAGCGGACGAATTCTTCGCGCGGAATCTGCGGGAATTCTGCCGCCACCTGCTGGTAGGGCGCATATTGAATCCGTTCTCCGGTGAGCGCGCGCCAGCGCTCGATCCAGAGGCGGCAGAAGCTGCAATCGCCATCGAACACCAGAGTCGGCTTGTCGGAAACGGGGGAATCCATGTGTTGATTCCGGGTGAACGACTGCTGCGAAGCAGCATCACGCAGTTCGTCGTTATTCTAGTTGAGTTGATGGAAAGATTCTCGCAGCCGCTGCGGCTATCCAAGTGAGAAACATGGTGGATATTCCAACAATCCCCGGCCAAGGCGGGAGCGCCTCAACTGCCGGGCGGATGCTCGCCTGCCGAAGGAAACCGGCCATAGGCAAAACTCATAGCCTCCTGGCGGTCGTGGATGCGCCCTTCGAGCTGGGCATCTTCCACGGCTCGCAGGATGGTCTTGAAAATCGGCCCGGGTTTATATCCGGCGGCGATCAAATCTCTGCCCGTCAGCAGGGGCGCGGGCTCGATTTCCTCCTTGGGCGTCTCTTCGAGCATCTTTCGCGCCATCTCGTAGTTTGTCAAATCACGGTGGCTTGACAGGCAGTCGAGCCGGTGCAGCTCCAAGTGCTCCTCAAACCCCTCCATGCGGATAAAGCGAAGCTGAGTGGAGCGCTTCATGCGGGGAAAATCCTTGAAGCGCAGGTGGTGGCGCACCAGCTCGACAATGCGCGTGGTTTCGCGCGCGGAAATACGCAAGCGGGCGCAGATCTCCTCCGCCATTTTCGCGCCCACTTCCACGTGATTGTCGAAGCGGATGCGCTCGCGAACGGCGAAGGTGGGCGGTTTCCCGACGTCGTGCAGCAGCACGCCCAGCGCCAGCGTCGGGGTAGGCTGGCGCAGGCCTTCGAGCATCATCAGAGTATGAATCCACACGTCGCCTTCGGGATGAAATTCCGGCGGCTGCTCGACGCCCTGCATTTTTTTGATTTCCGGCAGCACTTCCGCAAGCAGACCCACCTCATCCAGCAACTCGAACCCGGCGCGCGCCGGCCCCTCGGTGAGAATTTTGATGATTTCATCGCGCACGCGTTCGGCGCTTACGGAATGAATCTGCGGAGCCAGGCGGCCAATGGCTTCGAGCGCCGCAGGATCGAGCTTGAAGCCGAAGCGGGCCGTGAAGCGCACCGCGCGCAACATGCGCAGGCGGTCCTCGCCCAGGCGTTCGGCGGGGTCGCCGATGGTGCGCAGGCGGCGCGCACGAATATCCGCTTGCCCTTCCACGTAGTCAATCACGCGCTCACTCAAAGGGTCGAAGAGCAGGCCGTTGATGGTGAAGTCGCGCCGCCGCACATCCTCCTGCGGAGTCCGCGAGTAGCGCACTTCCTGCGGATGCCGTCCATCGGCGTAAGCTCCGTCGCTGCGGAAGGTGGCCACCTCCACGTTACCGGCCTCGCGCGGCACCATGACGACGCCGAACCGCGCGCCCACGGTCAGCGCGTCGGGGAAAAGCCGCAGCACCTGGTCAGGAGTGGCGGCCGTGGTGACGTCATAATCCTTCGGCGCTTGGCCCATCACCATGTCGCGCACGCACCCGCCGACGAAATAAGCCTCAAACCCTTCGGCCCGCAGCCGGCGCACGATTTCTGCAGCGTCCTGGCGCTTCGCGTCCACGAAGTCTATTACAACCGAGGAGAGCAGTCTCCGCAAGGAGGATTCGGGATGGACACTAGGTGATAGGCAGTCCGGAGTCGTGAATCTGAAATTCGGAATCGTGCGCGGTCCCAGCGCGGCGGCGCCAAGAAATGCTCCCCTCCTCGCAGCCCTCAATAATTGTTGATAGACTTGACTGCCTCCGGAAGGGCACCTTCCTGAACGGTATAAGGTGTTTTGAGGTCGTGGAGGCTGTTCCCGACCAGATAGATGTTTTGGCTCTCACTGCCGGTCACTTTCAGGAACAGTTGAGTTCCCACCGCCGGGCGTGAATCCTCAATCGTGGCGCCAGAGACTTTGTCGAAAACCACCGCAGGGATTTCGGTTTGAAGTGTGGCGGGCCCGCCGATAAAGCCTTGTACTTGTACTCCATCGACGTCCTCAAAGTAGAGGGCGCTTCGCCAGTTGACCCATTCAGGTTTCTGCCAGGTCACTTCCACGTCCTTAACCTTCAGATTTCGCGCATAACGGAATCGCATAGCATTCACAGCCTTGTCGTAAAGCGAGTCCGGATCGTGAGAAATGAACAAGCGGATGTTCTCAAGACTGATGTTCTCAAGCCAACTGTCGGGGTGGCCGGTGATGACGCACGACCCCTGACCATGTGCGATGATGTTGCGAATGATGACATTGCGGATCGAGCCGGCGGGGCGTTCGCCCGGCTTGTCGGGCTGGCCCAGCTTTTCGCTTCCCCGCTCAATCATGAAATGGATGGGGTCGCCGTCGCCCCACCAGAACCAGTCAAAGCGATGCGTATCAATCACGATGTTGGAAATCACCACATTCTCCACGTAGCCGCCCTGGGCCACCATGAAGGCGATGCCGCGATTTGACCCGGTGATCACACAGTTGTCCACGGTGACGTTGCGGACGCTGTTCATGTTCCCGTCGCAAAACTTCAAGCCCGAAGATGCGGACGACAAACGGCAATTGGTAATTGTGATGTTCTCGCAGGGAAGCGCCGGGCCCCAGCTATTCGTGGAGTAGAACACGATGGAATCATCGCCGGTCTCGATCGTGCAATTGGTAATGCG
>JASHSC010000526.1 GCA_030036915.1 Terriglobia bacterium | reverse complement strand
ACTTCGCCGGCCAGATGGTCGAGTACAAGCAAGTACCTTTCCAACGCACCGTGGAGGGCAAAGAAACCCGCATTACCGGAACCATTCCCGCCACGCTCATCGACTTCAAAATCCCGCCACCCTCGCTCCTCACCATGCCCGTAAAAAACGAAATCCCCATTCGCGTGGACTTGAGCTGGCACCCGATGTGATGGCCGTGCGGCAAGGGAAGGACTTCTCACCACAGAGATCACGGAGCTACACGGAGAAAGATTCCTCTCTAGTCCTCTGTGTGCTCTGTGGTGGAGGTCTTACTTTGCCGTGAGTCATTGCGATACCTGGCGCTTGGGAATAAAATTCGGACGATCCGATTTTCCGTCGTTGCTCGTCAAAATGTTTGCGCACATTGCGAAGGTGATTTCGGGGAGGAAATTTCATGCCACTCAATTTACGCGTTGCCGGCGAGTGCCGGATGGACGTTCTGACCTTCGGCGAGTGCATGATTCGGCTGAGCCCGCCGGGCCACCAGCGCATCGAGTTCACTCCCTGCTTTGAAGCCTGGGTGGGCGGCGGCGAATACAACGTGAGCTACGCGCTCAGCCGGCTGGGGTTGCACACGTCGTGGGTCTCACGCCTCGTGGATAATCCCCTGGGCGCATTCATTCGAAATCACGCGCGCGCTTCGGGAATGGACATCAGCCACGTGGTGTGGGTGCCGTATGACGGCGTGGGAATCGCGGACCGCATTGGTTTGAATTTCACGGAAGTGGGAATCGGTGTGCGCGGCAGCGTGACGATGTACGACCGCGGGCACTCCGCCTCCGCCCATATCAAGCCCGGCGACGTGGATTGGAAGAAGATTTTCGCGGGCGGCGTGCGCTGGTTCCACACGGGAGGAATCTGTACGGCGTTGAGCGATTCAAGCGCTGCGGCGGTGAAGGAATCCATGGAGGCCGCCCACGCCGCGGGCGCCATCGTGAGCTACGACCTCAATTTTCGCAGCAAACTCTGGTCCAGCGCCAAGGCTATCGCCGTAACCAAGGATTTGGTGCCCTTCATCGACGTTCTGATTGGCAATGAGGAGGATTTCCAGAAAGTCCTCGGATTCAAGGTTGAAGGCGTGGATGAATCACTGAAAACGCTGCCGGTGGAAGGTTACAAAACAATGGTGGAGCAGGTGGTGGGCAAATTCCCGCACATTAAGGCCGTCGGCACAACGCTGCGCGAGGTAGTGAGCGGGCTGATCAACAACTGGTCAGCGATTCTTTATTACGACGGGCATTTTTACCAGTCGCGGCGCTACGAAGGCCTGGAGATTGAAGACCGAGTGGGCGGCGGCGACGGATTTTGCAGTGGAGTAATCTACGAATTGCTGGCCGGCGGCAGCCCGCAGGAGGCCGTCGAAATGGGAGCGGCCCACGGCGCGCTGCTGCAATCCACCCGCGGCGATACCAGCATGGTTACGCTCGAAGAAGTCCGGCACGTCATGAAGGGCGGCTCAGCACGGATTAAGAGGTAGCGTCGAACTTCGGCGCGGTCTCATTGCCGGAATCATGCGCTTGACAAAGTGTTCGCACTTTGCGAACATCGCAAGAGTAGGAACCAATACGGCGCATGCGCGTCACGCAATTCGAATTGCGTGACGGCAAGACGGCTGAATTGAGAGAGGGAGAATGATGATTTCACAGTTTGGAGCCGCGCATGCACGTCATAAGTCGGAAGCGCCTGAAGGAAGCCGCTAAGAAGCATGGTGACCTGGCGACGCCATTGGATGTCTGGTATCGGATGGCGAAAAGAGCGCGGTGGATAAGCTTGTCAGACGTTCATGAGGTTTGGCCGTCTGCCGATTCTGTAGAGCGGTACACGGTATTCAACATCAAGGGGAACGCATACCGGCTAATTACCGAAATTAACTACCGGTCAGGCCGAGTCTTTATTCGTCACGTATTAACACACGGCGAGTATGACCGGGGAAAATGGAAGAAATGACCAGCGCCACCTTCGATGCGACCTCGATGCGCGAAGGCACCACCAGAAGAGGTGTCTTAAACGCCCGCGAATATCAACGCCTGCTTGACCGCACGTTGCCGCGCGTCATTCGGACCGAGGCCGAGAACGAGCGATATATCGATTTGCTATCGCAACTTGACGCCCGCAGCGAACAATTGACTCCTGCGGAGAAGGAACTAGCCGATCTGCTGACTCTGTTGATCGAGGACTTTGAAGAGCAGCACTATGCGTTGAAAGCCGCGTCACCCATCGAGGTGCTGCGCGAATTGATGCGAGTTCACGACCTGAGGCAATGCGACTTGACCGATATTTTCGGCACGCGGAGCATCGTGTCAGAAATCCTCACGGGAAAACGCAAGTTCACCACTGGCCATATTCGGAAACTCAGCCGGCGGTTCCACGTTTCGCCCGAACTCTTCATTTAGGTGACATTCAGGTTGGCTCCCCAATCCTCCGGGCTCAGGTCGCGCGCGTGGCGTGAGAACACCCAGCGATGGCGCTCGAGGTCCTCGGGGCAGTATTGGAATTCGCGATTGATGGTTTCGTGCGGTTCCTCCACGATGATGGCTCCGGCCGCCTTTGCCCGTTCATAGTGCGCGTCTACATCGTCCACAATCCGGTGTTCGCGGGGCTGGATTGGCCCGACCGTGCGCTCGCGAGCATGATCAAGGCATCGCCATCCTGGCCATGTCACTTCACGGGCTGGAAGCCCGTGCCACATCGCTCTGCCACGCCGTTGCCCGCTTGGCCTCGCCCCGCTTGCTCTGGTATAAGTATTCGCCGAACAGTCCGCCGCAAAATGGAGGGCGAGCATGAAGAGCAGAATCCTCTTCGCGTCAATCCTGGCATTTGTTCTGGGAGGAAGCATGGCCATGGCAAAGCACGCCATCACATACGAAGACCTGGCAAAGGTGCAGCGCATATCCGACCCGCAATTGTCGCCGGACGGCAAGTGGGTGGCCTACGTGGTGGGCGTGGTGGACCTTGCGGCCAACAAAACGGCACGGCACATCTGGCTGGTTTCGTCCGACGGCGGCGCGCCGCGCCAATTGACGCGCGGCGACGGGTCGGACACGCGGCCGCGCTGGTCGCCCGACGGCAAATTGCTGGCGTTCGTCTCGACGCGTGGCGGCAACTCACAGGTCTGGATTCTCCCGCTCGACGGCGGCGACCCGCGGCAGATCACTTCCCTTTCCACTGAAGCCGATGGCGTCACCTGGGCCGCCAAGGGCAACGTGCTACTCTTCACCTCAAACGTTTTTCCCGATTGTGCCGACGATGAGTGCAACGCAAAGCGGCTGAAAGAAGCGGCGGAGAGCAAAGTGAAAGCGCAGATCTTCACCGAGCTGCTCTTCCGCCATTGGGATTCCTGGCGCGACGGCCGTTACACGCACCTGTTCTCGATTTCAGCGCAGGGCGGCGCGCCGCGCGACCTGACTCCCGGTGCAGTCGATTCGCCCACGTTCTTCCTTGACGCGCCGGACGGCTACGCGATTTCTCCCGACGGCACGGAGGTTTGTTACACCTCGAATCACAGCAAGGGCTCGGCAGGGCAATCCGCAGCCGCCTGGACTACCAACAATGACCTTTACACGCTTGGCGCGCAGGGTGGCGAGGCATTGAACATCACAGCGGACAATCCCGGCTCTGACGCTTCACCACAATACTCGCCCAACGGCCGCTACATCGCCTACACCTCGCAGGCCCGCGACGGCTATGAGTCCGACTTGTTTCGCCTGCGCGCCTACGATCGCGAGGCGGGCAAGACCATTGACCTGACTCCCGGCTTCGACCAGTGGGTGGGAGAATTCGCCTGGGCGCCGGACAGCAACACCATCTATTTCACCGCGTCCGACCACACGCACGAGCCGGTTTTCAAAACTTCCGTCAGCTCGCCTAAAGTGGAAAAAGCTCTGGAAGGGACTTACAGCGACCTGAGCGTGAGCCCCGACGGCACCTGGTTGCTCGCTACGCGCACCACCCTCACGCAGCCCTCGTCAATTTACCGCGTGGCGATTTCAGGAACGCCCTCCACCGAACTCACGCACGAAAACGACGCGCTGCTGGACGATCTCGACATGAATCCCGCGGATATCGTCACGACGCGCGGGGCCCTGGGCGTGGAAATTCAGAGCCTCATGCTCAAACCGCCCGGCTTCGATGAAAAGAGGAAATATCCCGGGCTGCTGCTCGTTCATGGCGGGCCGCAGAGCGCGTGGGAAGATGCCTGGAGCTATCGCTGGAACGCGCAAATGTTCGCCGCGCGCGGGTACGTGGTGCTGATGACTAACTTTCACGGGTCCACGGGCTATGGCCAGAAATTCGTTGAGGAAATCTCCGGTGATTGGGGTGGCGCACCGTTCGAGGATTTGATGCTCGCCACGGATTTTCTGGAAAAACTCGACTTCGTCGATAAGACGCGCATGGTGGCGGCAGGAGCGTCCTTCGGCGGATTTATGATTGACTGGATTGCCACGCACACCGACCGCTTCAAGGCGCTGGTGTCACACGACGGTGTGTATGACAACGTCAGCATGTACGGCGAGACGGAAGAATTGTGGTTCGACGAATGGGAATTCAAGGGAGTTCCGTGGAGCAAGGAATCGATGGCGCTTCGCCAGAAGTGGTCGCCGTCAAATTATGTCCAGGACATCAAGACTCCGATGATGCTGGTGGAAGGCGCGCGGGATTTCCGCGTGCCCGAGGGCCAGGCGTTCCAGCTTTTCTCGGCCTTGCAGCGCCGTGGCATTGAATCCAAGCTGCTGTTTTTCCCCGACGAAGGACATTGGGTGCTGAAACCGCAAAACAGTCAGCTTTGGTACAAGACTGTGCTCGGATGGCTGGATGACCACATCAAATGAATGAGGGCGGCATCGCCGCTTAAGGTTTGCAGCAAAGCCTATCGCTGTCAAGGCTAATGCGGAAAGAACCCTTCAAACCTTGTGGGGCCGGCTGCGCTACAATACAGCTTGGTGTTTGCGATAAGCTACTGACTTGAGAGGAGCTCATGACTAAAGACGAAATCATTCGTAAAAAGCAGGAGTTCATTTTCAACTGCGCTACTACTTACTTCAAAGACCCCATGGTGATTGACCATGCCAAGGGGCAGTACGTGTGGGACATCGAGGGCAAGCAGTATCTGGATTTCCTGGGTGGCATTGTGACGGTCAGCGTGGGGCATTCCAACCCGCGCGTGACGGACAAAATCAAGGCGCAAATCGACAAGGTTCAACACACCTCCACGCTGTTCCTTACTGAGGCCATGGTGAGCCTGGCGGAGAAAATCGCCTCGATTGCGCCGGGCAAGCTGAAGAAATCATTCTTCACCAACAGCGGCACGGAAGCCAATGAGATGGCGGTCCTGCTGGCCCGTATGGCTACGGGGAATTACGAAGTGTTAACCTTGCGCCACGGATACAGCGGGCACTCGCAGCTTGCCAAGGCGATGACCGGGATTTCTGCCTGGCGGAAGGCCGGGGTTATTCCCTACGGAATCGTGCAGGCGCCAGGACCCTATTGCTATCGGTGCCCTTATGGGCTCACCTACCCAAGTTGCGATCTGCACTGCGCCAAGGATATCGAGGAGGTCATCAAGACTTCCACCAGCGGGCAAATTGCCGGCATGCTGGTGGAGACGATTCAGGGCCTGGGCGGATTCATCGTGCCGCCACCGGGATATTTCAAGATTGTGGCCAACATCGTGCGCAATTACGGCGGTCTGTTCATCGCTGATGAAGTGCAGGCTGCCTGGGGACGCACCGGCAAGAAGTGGTGGGGCATCGAGCACTGGGAAGTGGAGCCGGACATCATCACCAGCGCCAAGAGCATGGCCAACGGCACGCCGATTGGCCTCACGTTGGCGAGGCCGGAGATCGCCGATTCCTACAAAGGACTCACGATTTCCACGTTCGGCGGGAATCCCGTCACCTGCGTAGCGGCCAAAGCCACTATCGATTTGATCGAGGAGGACCGGCTGATGGACAACGCCGAAATAGTGGGCAAGCATTTCCACACGGGCCTGCAAAGTTTGAAGGAAAAGTACTCGATCATCGGCGATGTGCGCGGTATGGGCCTGATGCAGGGAATTGAGTTGGTGAAAGACCGCAAAAGTAAGGAGGCTGCCCCCGACCTGACCAATCAGTTGCTCGAGCGCGCCCGCGCCCACGGATTGCTGGTGGGCAAGGGCGGTTTGCACGGCAACGTGGTGCGCATGTCACCTCCGCTCAATATCTCCAAGAACGATGCGGACACGGCACTCGAGAGGCTGGATAAGAGTTTTGCAGAAATGACGACGAAGTAATCATCCTCCGCCAAGAAACCCCTTACCCAATCGACCCTTCTCCCCTGAGGAGAGGGAAGAGGGGGAGGGGAGTTGGGAGGAGGGGTCATTCCCACACGATGGATGAATGACAGCGAATTGCTGATCCCCTGAACTGTCATATCCCGGCTGCCGGCTCGGCACATATTAGTTCTTCTGCGATTTGTCAGGTGGTTTCGCGCCCGGCTTGGATGTGGCGCCTTTCGCATCAGTCGGCTTAGCAGTGCTTGCGGGAGGCGCGGTGTGGGCTGCCCGCCCACGGCCTTGGAACACGGGGGCGATATTCTTCATGGGGACAGCCCTCTGTTGACGACCCGCCATGGCGTAGTTCAGTTCGTTCTGGCAAGAGGCCAGGTTTGACTGCGCGTCCACCATCAAGCCGTCCTGATTCTTCAGCAAATATGCCAGTTGCGGCTCGAGAGACTGCTGCAGGTCGAAGAACTGATTGACGGACTGGCTATACTGCACTCCCAGGCTGGCGTTATCGTACTGCGTGACGGCGCGGGCCACACCGTCCACGCGGGGAAGCACAGCGCTGATCGCTACGTAAGTTTGAAATCCCAGATACAAGCTGTCCGGACGTTTGTCAAATTGGCCGCGCCAATCTTCCTCCTCCGCCAGCGCGGTGTGCAGCGATTCCATCGACTGGTCGAAGGATTTGCGCGTGGCCGGAGACATCTTCCATTTGTCGGGATTGACCTGAGAAAGGAGATCGTTAAGGCGATACTCCGCCAGATACAACTTATGCGTCAGGGCCTTCACCTTGGCAGGCTCCATATACCCGGTGGCCTCGGCGTGGGGCGTGGACGCGGGGGGCGACAATCCAGGTTGCCCGATCGTTTCGGTCTGGATTTGCTCCGAGGCGGGCGCGCTGGGATGCGGTGGAAGGGCGGGTTTTTGTGATTGCCCCAGCCCCACGATTGGACAAAGCGTTACGCACAACAGGATTAAGAGTATTTTCATCGCTGCCCTCACTATGAAATTAGACGGTGGAAACCTGTAGAAAGATTGCAGCAGCAGGTAAATTCCCGGAGGATTTCCGAGTGTTCATCCAGGTGGTGGAGTGCTTGAGGTTCGTGGCATTCCCGCCACGCTCGGCGAAGGATGGCGAATATCAGGCAATTTCGTCTACGAATTTCTGGAGCCTCTCGCGAATCTCGTCACTCACGTCGAGAAACTGGATTCCCATGCCCACGGCGTGCTGCGTGTACCTCACCCGCGCCCGACAGGTGATGGGAGCGTCCGTCAACCGGAGGCGAAAAGTTACCGTGAGATAGGAATCGATCGGCAAGGGATAATGCGCCGTGATGAACATGCCACCCGCACTCACATCCCGCGTCACCATCACTTCCTTGCGCTCCAGCGCTTCGCACTCCACCTCCGTCACCAGCACGACGCGGCGATACTGGCGGCGCGGAAGCTCAGGTTTAATCAGCGGGGGATCTTCCGCTCCCATGTTGAATGTCCTTTTGCCGGTGAGTTGTGAGTTGCGCGGTGTGGCCGGTGGCCAACCACGCGCCGCGAGCTACTGCCGCTCAAGCTTCCTGGACTTCCACTGAAAATTTGAATTGCGGACGTGGAATGCCCCTACCCCATCGATTCGTTTCCCAACGGGCCTGAAGGAACTTAATTTCGGGGCGCTGCTTTAAATCCAGTGCAGCGGGTGTTGCGCCGGAATAAAACTTTTGC
>JASHSC010000525.1 GCA_030036915.1 Terriglobia bacterium | reverse complement strand
AACTTATCCCAGGTTCATATTCAATCACCGTGAGGCTTACCGGCTTCAAGTCGACCGTAGTCACGCCGATTAAAGTTGAGGTGTCTCGCGTGACGACCATCAACGTTACATTGCAAGTAGGCACCGTTACCCAAAATGTCCAGGTGCAGGCAGTGGCACCTCTCCTGGATACTACTACCGCGACGTTGTCGAACGTGGTCACAACTCAGAGTGTCGTGGAAATGCCTCTCAATGGAAGGAGTTTCACTCAGCTTATCGGGCTTGTCCCAGGTGCTCAAGCCCAGGGAACAAGCGACATTGTCGCGCCGGGAAACAACTATGTTGTTGGCGGCGGCCAGCAATACCAGAACAATTTCATGCTGGATGGCGTTTATAACAACGAAGAATTCTACTCGCAGTTTGGAATACAGCCCAGTCTTGATTCAATCCAGGAATTTAACGTTGAAACGAACGTCACATCTGCTGAGTTTGGCAGGTATTCGGGAGCGAACATCTCTGTTGCAACAAAATCGGGGACCAGCAAGTTTAGTGGGGACGTCTACGAATTCCTCCGCAATGCGGCGTTGGATGCCAACAACTGGTGGAACGACCACACAGGCAAGCCCAAGGGGGTTTACCGCCAGAATCAGTTTGGAGTCACCGCTGGTGGCCCCATCTACCTTCCTCATTTGTACACAAAGAGGGACAAGGCCTTCTTTTTCGCGGACTATGAGGGGCTGCGATTCAGTCAAGCACAAGCTCTCACTGGGACTCTGCCGACGGGAAATGAATTGCAAGGAAACTTTGCCGACATTCTGACGACGACGCAGGCCACGTCGGCAGGCCAGCCGCTATTTGACGACTTAGGCCGGCCGATTTATGTCGGCGAAATCGAGAATCCCTTCTCAACCCGCCAAGTCACTCAGGGCGCAGTGGATCCAACCACAGGTCTTACCGCAACGGCTACGGGTTATGTGCGGGATCCGTACCCTGGAAATGTCATTCCCGGTACGCAAATCAATTCTGTCGCGTCCAGTTACGCCAAGGTTTGGTACCCCAGCACAATCACAACTGCCGGAGGCAACAACTACACAGACCTGCTCCCCGAGACTCTCAACCAGTATCTCTGGAGTTCACGCGCCGACTATAATTTCTCGCAGAACCTCCGCTTCTTTGCGCGCGTCTCAGACCAACGCGCGACATCTACAACCCCCAGCGTATTGCCGGATAACCCGACTTATCTCTGGAACACCTTTACGAACGCTGAGGCGAGTTTGACTTGGCTAATTAGCCCCACAACGGTCTTTGAGTTCAAATCGGCCTTCAATCGTACCAACTTGTTTAACGTCAATAACAATCCGGGTACCGGAGGCGCTGCGGCATGGCTTGCCGCCAACCCGTTGCAGGGCGTTCCGATCGAGGACGCCAGTTACCCGCTGTATCCCAGCCTGTGTCCGTCGGGGTACACATGCCCCAACCAGGGAGGTAACCCTTACATTGAGAATATGTGGCAGCAACAGGCAAGCCTTACAGCAATTCGTGGTAAGCATCAACTCAAGTTTGGATTCGAGTGGGAACATCTCAACACACTCGACAATGGCATAGGAACTGCGGGGTTCACCTTCTTGCAGTTTCCCACATCTGATCCAACCTACTCTTCAGCGGACGGAAATGCCTTCGCAGCTTTTCTGCTCGGCTTACCGTATAGCGGCAGCCGCAACCTGGGAGACACTGCGGCATACATGCGTCAGAACAACATCGGTTTGTACTTTCAGGACAACCTCCACGTAACATCGAAGCTTACTGCGGATTTGGGGCTGCGCTGGGAATATAACGGATGGCCGGTGGAGGAATTCAATCATCTGGCAGATTTTCAAATCGACACTCTCGAATGGGAATGGGCTGGCTATAATTCCGTCACAAGCCAAGCTGCTAATACTCCATACCGTTCTCTGATGGCGCCCGACTGGAGGGATTGGGCGCCACGCATTGGCTTGGCTTATCAATTGAACTCGAAGACGGTGATCCGCAGCGGGTTTGGGTACTACTACACCGGGGACTACGACTGGGCTGGACAGGGGATGCGTGGCCAATGGCCATATGCGATTTCGCAGGACCTCAATAGCAGCAACATGATTCTTCCAACGAGCCCATTAGCCACTTATTTCCCTTCATACACTAGCCCTCAGCCTGGGACTCCGCCCGGTGCGACGTTCATTGTCGCCCGCAACAACAGAACCGCATATACCATGCAATGGAACTTGGGGGCACAGAGGCAATTAGGGGGCAACCTGCTCCTCGAAGTCCGGTATAGTGGGCTCGCCGGCCGCCACCTCGCGAATGAAGAAGATGGAAATGACGCGATTCCAGGCCCTGGCACGGTCGGATCCGCAACGGACCCCCGATGGTACCAGCAGTACGCACCAACCCTCGGCTATACAAACCTAATCGCAGACGATGAGACTTCGAACTATAACGCCCTCCAAGTCAAAATTGATAAGCGATTTTCGAATGGGCTTCAGTTCATTACTTCGTATGCTTGGATGCATGAATTGGACTCCTCTGGGGGTACCGGCTTCGGCGGCGGTTATTATCCGCAACAAAACCCCTTAAACCGGAGAGCTGACTATGGGAATGACACGACAAATCTCCCAAATATATTGACCGGGGCCTACATTTATGACCTGCCTGTCGGCAATGGAAGGCGCTTCCTGCAAGGTAGTAATTCCGTGACAAATGCTTTAATAGGCGGCTGGGAATTTACCGGAATTTTCCATCACCAGACGGGGGCGCCCTATAATATTAGGGTGGGGCAAAATACTGCAAATAACGGAGGATCAAACGTCATACGACCAAACCTCGTACCCGGTCAGTGGGAATCCACTTCGAATCCCGCTGGCGTGACCTCGGGTTTCCTAAATTTAGCCGCTTTCTCCTTTCCGGCTGATTACACATACGGAAATCTGGCACGAAATACCGGCGTGAATCCTTCCGAATCCGATTTCGATATGGGCCTGTATAAGAATTTTTATTTCCGCGAGAATAAGAACAGAATTCAGTTCCGATCAGAGTTCTTTAACCTTCCAAACGAGCACTGGCTGGGGGGCATAGACGCAAAAATGACGGATGCTGCCTGGGGAGAGGCAAGCAATGCTTCGTCCGCGCGCATCATCCAATTTGCGTTGAAGCTCTATTGGTGATCTGTGCACGAGTGCTACGATTGTCGTGGCAAGTTTCATGGACGACCAAGTTAAATGGGCGGTCGGCTAACTCAGGCAATCACTTTCTGATCTCGGCCCTCATTCACACGCTGTATATGTGGAACATAAATGACCAAGGGCCGTCCGCGTCGTGAGGGGATTTAGCTCACCCACGCTCCCGGTGCTCCCGCCTCCAACGGCCGCGGGACAGGCCCTGCGATTCGTGCAAATTGATTTACGGGCAAACGCGTGCTAGTGATGGCATGATTGAAATCACAATTTAGGGTTTTGCGTCGCTCGACGCCGTGAGGTAAATTGGCGTGAGAAGGGTCTTGCAGACAAAAGTCAATTTCGTCGGATGTTGAGTTAAGATGGACCGTCCAAAGATTTGGCACGAAGCTGATCCGCGGAGCAAATACCTCGGCGGACCGCTGGCTTCGCCTGCCTCCATTAATAGTCGTTCATAAACTCGAACCAGAAAATCTGGGGCAAGATGACGGGCTATCGGGAGAAAACCAGGTTATGAGCGAAAACCGTGGGGATTTCTGGTTGAAGCTTCGGACAAACCCAAATACAGGAGTAGATTATTCTTACAAGGAACGTTCTCCAAATTATTCCCTCCCGAGAGAGCGACATGATTTCTGGGAACTCCTTTACGTGGATAAGGGCTTTGTAAATATACAGTTGGGACATCAGACATATTCAGTGTCCCAGGGACATTTCGTCTTAATTGCTCCGAATCAACCCCACGCTGTCCTTCCGTCCACAACGGTGGCCCCTTTCTATATCACTGCCCACTTTCAAACCAATCTGCCTCAACTCCGGCGACTGTCAAATGCCATAATCCCTGGGACTGAGGAAGGCCGAAATCTACTCACCAAGCTATTGCGCGAAAAGACGTCGAGCGCTTACGGAGCGAGCATTCTCGCAAAATCCTTTCTCGCGGAATTCCTAGTCAACTCAATGCGGGCAGCAGCCACGCAAAACGCAGAGAGACTTCCAACTTATTTCCGGACTAACGCGGCGAAGCTATCTGTAGAAAAAGCCACCGACTTCATGAAAGTTAATTTTAGACAGCCCCTCACATTAAGTGAAATCGCGGAAGCGTCAGGAGTAAGCCGCTCGCATCTTGAGCATATTTTCAAAAAGATTACAGGATCTTCTATAATGACGTATCTTCAAGAGCTTCGCATCCAACATGCCAAGACGCTCCTTCTGGAGTCAGGATTCAATATTTCCCAGATCGCCGAGCAGGCCGGATACTCCTCAATCCACTTATTCTCGCGGCGATTCAAGACCTTTGTGTCTGTATCCCCAACTCAGTATGCAAAGATGGTCCGTCTCGGCCTTCCCAGCGCCTGTAACTACACACGTCCATTAAGACAATTGTGAGTCGGCATTTTCGTCCTCATTGCGAAACTGACATTCGAATTCGCTCCCCCGTCGCTTAAATTAGGAATTGCTGATTCCTGGAAGTTCCCCACATTCTTCGTCCAGGCTCAAATCTGAAATTCTACAAAACATCATAGCCGTCAAAAAGAAAGCACCGACAGGCAAAGAAAACGTCGATCCTCTGCGATAGATATATTAGTTTGCGGGACAGCGTCTAGGGAAAAGGCCGGCCCGCATGAGTAGCGAATCCATTGAGGCGAGACCCTTCACAGCCGCTGATTTCAACGGTTAGCGGGAGGGTCAGTTAATTGGTTTCAGGGTTCCAACATTCGGACTTTAGGAGCATTACTATGGACCGACGGACGTTTCTTTCAAGACTAAGTGCAATTCCGATATCATGGAAGGGGCCCCCCAACTCCATTCGGACTCCATCCTACGCGCCGGCACTTTCGGAGATTCCCAAATCGTCTGACAACCCTGACCTGACAGAAAAATCATTCCTCTCAGATGTCGAAGCATCGTCATACGTTTCAACTCCCCCTTGGGGATACTCCCCAAAGAATGCCATTGGCCAGAATATGTCCGTAGGTTGGCAAGCTGACCGACAAATGGCAGGAGCATGGCTTACGATCCTTTTCCCACAACCGCACCCTGTGCAGGAGCTTTGGATCCTCGGGCGACCAATCCCAAGCGCCATCATCGGGAAGGACATCTATTTGGAGTTACATTCCCGCGCCAGTCTTTACGCTCCACCACGTCAAATCGAGGTGAAATTTTCAGACAACACTTCTATGGAGGTCGAACTCCGCAATTGTGATTATTTTCAGCTTGTCACCCTTCCTGAGCCAAAAATCACTCGAATCGTTCATATATACGTGCGCGAAGTTTGGGCTGAACCCGGGGCACAGGAAACGGGAATCGGGAAGGTAAGGATTTTTCCTCATTCTCACTCGATGGGTGCTGAGGTAAGAGTTCACCCGCTGTATGACGCCCGGGAGAGTGAACCCGTCCAGACAGCCAGCCTTAACATAACTAATCCATGGGACCCAATCACTACCGCAAATGTGTGCATTTTCGAGAATAAGGGTGTGCTTGCCAAGATTCCACTGAAGGCCATTCCGGCTAGATCGTCAACCACCCAAAGGATTTGGATCCCAGCCCCTTTTAGCGATTCAGAAGTGGACTTCAGCGTCGAAGTTCGGGACACGTTAATCGGTCGACCTCAGACGGTGCAAATACCCGCCTACCATTGTTATTTTGATGGCGGAATTTTTGCCTTCAATTGTACCTGTCACAATGATTTGGGCTGGCTTGACACGCCTGAAAAAACCGCAGATGCAAGGTCTTCTGAAATCATACTTCCCGCTCTCAAGATGCTGCACGAGAATCCGGAGTTTTGCTACTCGATGGAGTCTACCGTCTTCCTTATGGAATTTCTTGATCGTCATCCTGAGAAGCGCGAAGAGATGTATGAGTTGATGAAGCAGGATCGTTTCGCGTGGGGTGCCTCCTATGTCCAATGCTTGGAGGCTCATATTGGCCCCGAGAATCTGGTGCGGCAATTCTATTATGGACGCCGCTGGCTTCGGGAGAATTTTCCTGGTGTGGACAGTGTGACGTATTACAAGACGGATCCACCATCCCTCACCCTTCAGATGCCTCAAATCCTAGCGAAGTCTGGTGTCAAATACCTCGTACAGGGACGAATCCCCTTTGGGTTGTGGAAATGGGAGGCGCCGGACGGGTCCTCGGTGCTTACCTATCCCATCGCCGCTACTCATCTGATGGATCCTAAAGGAGGTGATGATGGTTGGTTGCCGTTTGCGGTCGGAAGAGAACCCTATTATGCATCCCATAAACTACCCCATGAGCTGATGTTTGATTATTCGTATGATTTCTTGCCGCCCCAGCCGGATCTTCCTGAATACGTCCGTGAACAGAATGAGTCAATGCGGCGCTTTGCTGAAAGCTGGAACAACCACATGGCCGCATTGCCCACTCGTAAGATTCATCCCCCAAAGCTGGTGTTTTCCACCGTTGCGGCATTTCTCGAAAAGTTCACCGAGGACGCTCAAGCAATCCCCACCCTCAAGGGGGACTACCCTCTCAATTGGGCATATTATGACGAACCTAGCCATCGCGAGGGGTTGGTGGCCGCCCGCCTCGCCCATAACCGCCTCCTTGTGGCAGAACGAATAAATGTTGGAATTGCCCTCGAAGATGGTTTCCAAAGTTACCCGCAGCATGACTTTACAATGGGATGGATGGCGAACTGTTGGCCTGATCATGGATGGGGTGGGGGTAAGGATGCAGAAACTGACGCTGTATTGGTAGCGTCCTACGAGAAATCCAAGACCATTGCGGACGATCTGCTGAAACAAGCAGGATCAAGACTGGTCAGGAAAGTTCAGCAGTCCACGGGAGGACAAGTCGCAGTGGTTGTATTCAATCCTTTGACATGGGAAAGAACAGACATTGTAGAGTTCAAATTTGACATGCCTTTAGATTGGAAAGGTTTCGTCCTTTGCGACGAGAATGGCCAGGGAGTACCGTTTGAGATCGTGGATTCAAGACCGGGGATTCCCCTCTTTGACGTGGCATTTGTCGCAGAGAGCGTACCATCACTTGGATACAAAACATTTTACCTATCCTCGGCACGCCCGCAAGAAGACAGGAAGGCTTGGTCGGGAGAAATCATCGATAACAAATTCTATAAAATTGCCTTCGGCAGAGCCGGAATTAAGAGCCTCTACCACAAACGATTAAATTGGGATGTGATTAGGGGCGACAAATTTGAAGCCGGTGAAGTCATCCAATTTACTGCTCCAGGCTATGTGTGGGATTCCAAGATTGTGGTCACCCTGGAGGACTTTGATAGAACTAGTAACCACCCCTTCCCCTTTCAGGCCTCTACGCGTAGCCCGATCCGTACGACCGCCGTGCGAACAGCGGTTTTCCCACACTTCAGATTGAGGGAGACGTTTCATTTTTACGAGCAATTGGACAGGATCGATATCAACGTGGAGTTACTTGATTGGGATGGTGAACGAGGAAAGGAGCTGCGAGTGGTTTTTCCAATTAATCTCGGGGAGAGCCGGATCACGTATGAAGTTCCATTCGGGAAGGTGGAGTTGGGAGAGGATGAAATCGATTTCTCGATGCTTTCATTCGATCCGTTCACCATATTTCAAAATATCTTTGGGGGAGACCCCCCTCTACCGTTCCGCGAGGCAATCAATTGGGTCGATGCATCGGAGAAACGGTACTTGGGAAGGGGTTGCCTCACCGCGTCAGATATGACTGTGCATCTTTTTGAAGACCAGTCCGCCCAACCAGTCTCGTATCCATTGTTGCAGCATGTCTTGCTTTCCACGCGGAAGTCAATGGCATGGGAACCGGGAACCTGGTTCACACAAGAGGGGTCGCACAACTATCGCATGTGTCTGCTCCCCCACCAAGGAAGCTGGCGATCACGTTATCGCGAAGGTGTTGCATTCAATCATCCGCTCGTAGCGTTTGTGGGCTCGAAAGAAGAGAATGAAGGTCGGAATGCGGGCTTGACGCGCGGCACCTTTCTCAGCCTAGAACCATCCAATTTGATGCTCACATCCATGAAGAAAAGCGAGGCAGGCGATCATGTGGTTATTCGCTTTTACGAAGCCGAAGGAAATGAGTGCGATGCTTTTGTGAGATTTCCAAAACCCATCTCTGGGGCGAAGAGGACAAATTTGATTGAAGAGGACGGGGAATTGGTGTCGCCGCAGGCAGACGGGTCGCTGCGATTTTCGGCAAAACCTTGGGAGATTGTTACTCTAAGAGTAGCTTTCTGAACTAAGGCTATTGGAATTTTTCCCGACCCGTCGTTCGCCAAAACCAAATCAGCGGTGACATACTTCCTGGTTGGTGCTCCTCTGCGTTCCATATCGTCCGGATGATGAAATCTGATGTTGCGGTCCTTTCGAAACAAAGGTGAAAATTAATGAACTACCGTTGGGAAATCTCGATAGTGGGCGTGACTGCTGACCAAAGTCGTACCAACGATAGAGACCCCCGACCTCAGGAAGCTCCACCACCGCGCCCAAATCAGGTGCTTGACCCCCCTGAGCTCTGGTGTATCTTTGCACACCCCTAAGTGGGCGAGGCTGCGGTGATAATAATTTAAGGTAGCTTTTTAGGATGGCTCGGAGATGCCGTTCTCCCAGAATAATCACATGGTCCAGGCAGTCGCGCCACAGGGATCCGATCCCCCCTCTCAACATAGGCCCGCTGCCGAGGGCTGGCCGGGGCGGAGAGGACTTCTTAAATGCTCAGGCTTCGATTTGCTGGAAAAACTCACGCCCGTAGATCTTGTCCCGATCTCGGAGCAGGTAGCGGGGGGCATATAGGCGGACTCCTTGTCAATGCCAGCGGATGACGGTCTCCGCTCTCACCAGAAGCAATGGCTTCTGCCAATTCGACCGAATTGGGAGAGGAAAACCCAAAACCGGCGGTCGGCCCTTCACAGCCAGGGTGTGGGGCATTGTCCCTTCATCACCGCCAGTTGCTGCCGAAGGGCCAGTTTCTCCAAAACAAATTCTCTAGCGCGTACAGGGAGAGCAAGAAGATGAAAGAGCGAAAATAAGAGCCTGAGCATGCAAATAAATATTGGGTGTATATTGGCGGGAAGTTAATTGATTTCAGACCGATGTGGTTTTGACGAACTACAACTATTACAGCGTGATGCAGCGTGACTCGGTGGTCGTGGTCACGAGCCGCGCCGGCATTGTGACTTTCGACGACCTGCTCGACGCCGCTGAATCCAGGCAGACTCGCGCCGCCATTGACGTGTTTCCGGAAGAGCCCGTTCCCGCTAACCATCGCGCGGGGCGCACGCCCAACACGATTCTCTCCGCGCACCGCGCCAGCAACGTGCCCGAGATCGTGTAGGCGATCGGACGCACGGCGGTCGGCGACCTCGAACTCGTCATGCGCGGCCTAGCGCCGCAGCGCACTCAGCGGGCTTCGCTTCCAACTGCGGCGAAATGTTGAAGGCTGGGATTTCATAATTTCTTTCCGAAAATCGGCAGGATCGCCCAGGCGACGCTCTGGTTAACTGCGGTTTCCCCTTGCTGATAGTCCATCAAATCGCCAAGCTGCGCTCGCGCCACCCTGCGGAGGTCTAACTATGGCCTTGCAGCTTGATTTCCTGAAAATGCAAAGTGAGGTCTCGCACGATGTCGGGGTGCTGGTCGTAGACGTTCTCCTTCTCTTCCACATCCAACTCCATGTTGTAGAGTTGGCCCTCCGGATCGTCAGGTTTGGCACGGAAAAATGGAGTGTCGGGGGACGGGTCAAACCCGCCACCGCCCTGACCTAGAACGAGCTTCCAAGGCCCACTGCGGATGGCGTACATTCCCTCAAAGGAATGGTGGATGGTGGTTTGGCGAAGGCCGCGGCTCGCGCGCGAGCCCATCAGCAGCGAGGGCAGAATGTTGAAGCTGTCCTCGCCCGCGTCGGCCGGGAGGGTCTCTCCCACAATCGCCGCGAGGGTCGCTAAAAGGTCGGCGAGGCAGATGGTTTCCGCGTTGGTGGTACCGGGAGCAACATTGCCCGGCCAGCGCACGATAAACGGCTCGCGGTGTCCCCCATCCCAGATATCCGCTTTGATACCCCGCAGATGGCCATTGGGATAATGCTGATAAAGCCGCTGCACGGCGTAGTTGCGGTCGTCCTGGTTGCAACAGCCCGGTGAGCCATTGTCGCTGGTCAGAACCACCAGGGTGCGGTCGGCAATGCCGTTTCGTTCCAGGGCCTCCATCACTTTGCCCACGCTCCAGTCGATTTCCACAATGAAGTCGCCGTAATCTCCCGCCTGGCTGTTTCCTTTCACGAAGTCGGCGGGCGCGATGGGTCGATGGGGAGCATTGATGGGGAAGTAGAGGAAAAAGGGAGTCTCCGCGGATTTGCGCGCATGGTCGTCGATATACTGCACCGCTCGATGCGTGATGTCGGGCAAGACTTCGACGTGTTTGAAGCCCGGCGCAATCGGTCCCGGGCGCCAGAAGCCCGTTACCGGAGTGTTGCCGCCCTTGGTATATTCGGTGGGCGCTGCAACCAGCCGGTCGTTTTCAATCAAGCAATAAGGGGCCATATCCAAGGCCGCCGGGAAAACGTAGGAATAGTCGAAGCCGTAATCATTCGGGCTCCCGGCCAGCGGCTGCGAATAATCAACTACCTTCACCGCCTCGGCAATATCCTTTCCGTCTGGCCAGGGCGCCACCTGACCGTCGCGGGTGCGCCACCCGAGGCCCAGATGCCACTTGCCAAGGCAAGCCGTGGTGTAACCGTGCTTCTTCAGCAAGGAGGCCACCGTCATGCGGTGGGGCTCGATCAGGGGAGCGTCAAACCCCGAAACCACTTGTCGCTTCAGCCGGGAACGCCAGTTATATCGGCCCGTGAGCAATGAGTAGCGGCTCGGCGTACAGACCGCCGAAGACGCGTGCGCGTCCGTAAAGCGCATTCCTTCGGCGGCCAATCTGTCCATTTGCGGCGTGTGGATTTTGTTGTCGATGCTCTGGCAGGAAATATCCCCGTAGCCCATGTCGTCCGCCAGGATCACCACGATGTTCGGCTTACCCCCGCCCGGCTGAGCCTCGGCAGCCTGCTGCGGCAGCGACACCGCTGCTGCACCTGTGGTAATAGACTTCAGGAAATCCCTCCGCTGCCATTGACTGCTCATACCTTCCGCCAAATCTGCTTTCTCCGCAGAGTCCGCTGCGGGCCTCGATCTTGCGTGGTAATTTCCCCGACATTGTACACACGTCCGGCTCATCCGCAATCACAAACTCGTAGCTGAGGCGCCTAGCGCGCCTTGTTAGAGCTGAGGGTGCCCGTTCAAGATGGAGTGAACCAGCAGAATGTTTCACCTCCCCCCCGCCTCCTGCGGGCAGATCACATGCTAACTGATCCGGACATTTCACATGCTAACAACAATGTCCAAAAAATGTCTTGACAGCAAGGCGGCAATGCCGTATAAGCCGCTCTGCCACCTTTGGCAGTATAGCAACATATCAGACCACTGGTTGTTTGCCCTTTCTCTTGATTGAGGCTGTTCTTTCTTGGGAGACAGACACTCGCGCCGCCCTGTACTTTCGCGGGTGCTGCTCTATATTACTCATTGCGTTGGGTCTGGAAAACCAAGGAGGAACCTTATGAGGCTGTTCAGTCCACGTGGTGGACGCTTGACAGGAGGAGCTATGAATCAGTCATTGGTTTTCCCATCTCAAGATTACACCAGGGGAAAAGCTGTGGTTCAACAATCAGCCTTTCCCATGCGTCGATTGCGGTCCCACCGAAGTTTTCAGGGAGGGGCTTGGCTCCCGATGTCCTTGATCGGCGTGGTCGGAGCGCTGCTTCTGAGCAGTATCTCGCTCCATGCACAGCAGTCAACCGGTTCGATCAACGGAACGGTGCGGGATGAGTCCGGCGCAGCAGTTCCGAACGCTGCCGTGACGCTGACCAATGTAAACACTTCGGTCAGGCGTACGGAGGCGACGAACGGAGTGGGCGTCTATGTGATCAACAATATTCTGCCGGGGGCGTACGATCTAAGTGTGGGTCACGCCGGATTCGGGACCGTTACCAGGACCGGAATCGTCGTGGAGGTGGATCAAACTGCCACATTTGATTTTAAGCTTCCTGTGGGCCGCACGACCCAGGCGGTGACGGTGCAGGCAAACGCCGTCCAACTGGAAGCCTCGACCGCGGAGTTGGGGACCGTCATCACGAGTTCTCCCGTTAACGATTTGCCGCTCAATGGAAGAAATTTCACCGACCTGTTAACGCTTACTCCTGGAGCCAGCCCTGCCAATACCACGCAAACAAGTTTTGGAGGAGAAGCTAGTCCCATTGGCGTTTACAGCTTCCCGGCCATGAACGGTGCGGACAATCGCGCCAATTACTTCATGCTCGACGGCATCGATGACAATGAATATGAATTCAGCACCTATGCCGTTTCTCCGATTTTGGACGACATACAGGAGTTTAAGGTTCAGTCCCATAACGACCAACCGGCGTACGGGGGCGTGCTGGGCGGCATCGTTAACGTTGTGACCAAGTCCGGAACCAATCAGCTTCACGGCGCGGGATGGGAACTGCTGCGAAACAACGATCTGGATGCAAATAATGCGCTTACCCATACGAAGACTCCGCTGCGGCAAAACCAATTCGGATCAAACATCGGGGGGCCGGTTATCCTTC
>JASHSC010000524.1 GCA_030036915.1 Terriglobia bacterium | reverse complement strand
GCTTTCCGGGCAGGTGAAGAAGGGACTGGCCGGAGCATTCGGCAAGTTTGACGCCTACCAGCTCGCCAAGTACGACCGCGCGGGCACGGTGCGCCTGCGCGACGTGCTGTTCCTGTGCCACGCCAAGCCTCGCGATGAGGCCCAGGCGGAGGTTTGGAAGAGCCTGGTGGGGGGCAAGCTGGCCCCGCCCGACACGTGGGAAGTGGCGCTTTCCGGCGGCGCGGATCAGCGCGCCACGTGGGAGCGCCTGATGCGCGAGCGCAAGCTGGGCGCGCTGGCGCTACTCCGCAACCTGCGCAACCTGCGGCAGGCGGCAGTGGATGAGGCGCTGGTGCTCGACGCGATTCGCGAAATGCGCACGGACCGCGTTCTGCCTTTCCGCTTCATCGCCGCGGCGCGCCACGCTCCGCAGTGGGAGCCGGTGCTCGAAGAGGCCATGCTCAGGAGCCTTGCCGGGCGGCCGAAGCTCGCCGGTAAAACCGTGCTGCTGGTTGACGTTTCCGGCAGCATGACGGCGGCGCTCTCGGAGCGTTCCGAGATGCTGCGCACCGATGCGGCATACGGCCTGGCGATTCTCCTGCGCGAGATCGCCGAGCGGCCCAGCATCTACAGCTTCTCGGACAAGCTCGTGGAAGTGCCCGCGCGGCACGGCTTGGCGCTGCGTGATGGGATCGATGCCAGCCAGCCCCACCAGGGCACGTACCTGGGCAAGGCGCTCGACGCGATTCAGGAGCCGTACGACCGGCTGATCGTCATCACCGACGGCCAGTCGCACGACCCGGTTCCTGCACCGCGCGGGCGCGGGTACATGATCAACGTGGGCAGCTTTCGCAACGGAGTGGGCTACGGCCGCTGGATGCAAATCGACGGCTGGAGCGACGCCGTGGTGGATTACATCCGCTCGCTGGAAGAGCTGGATGGAGTGGTGGCTGGTGGTTAGTTGCTCGTGCTTACATGCTTTGGTAAGAACATTTATTCGGACACGGGGAAGGGCGGGGCTTTAGCCCCGCCGCTGTGGACGGTCTACCCTTCGGGGGCTTTAGCCCCTGAAGCGGCATTACTTCAGGGCCTAAAGGCCCACTTCATCGCGACGTCCGTAACGGCGGGGCTGAAGCCCCGCCCTTCCACAGCCCGATGAGAAACGACGGTTGATTCTAAGAATAAGCACCAGCGGCTGGTCGCTGCGCGTCCAGTGCCGGCGCAGTTTCAATCAACCGGCCGGCCGGGAAGATGGTCATCCCGGCCGGCACTCGCATAAAGTGGCTAGAAGGAGATCGAGATGAACAATATCGTGCAGTTGGACGGGGACCAGTATCGTCTATTGGTCGCCGTGCGCTATTTGAATGCGAGCGAAGCCATCTGCAAAGGCCTGCAGCGCCAGCGCGGAGTCAATGATTTTCACTTTCTCGTAACGCTCAGGAGCTTTATTGAGTACACGCGGCGCGGTATATGGTTCTTAGCCTGGGCCAGTGACAAATTCCTCCGAAGGGCCGAGCATCTCACCTTTAGAAAGATCGGCGACCCAAATTTGGCAGCTATGGATGCCATGATAAACAAGGCGCTCGGCAAGGCGAGGGTGTCACCGCTGATGGACAAGCTGCCGGGAATAAACGAACCGTTCCTTCAATGTTTACATGCGCTTACTCACGGCCATCCTATCTCGGTTCGAATGACGACCTTCGGGCTTGACAAGATATTTAACACGGCCGAGCTGTTGGCCAGAGTCGAACTTGATTTGGACATTTTCAGGGTCCTACTGTACAGGCGTGTACTTGGGGAGGACATCGGAGCCATTTGGAAAATGCTTGCCCCCATTCGTAATCGACCAGCAGATCTGCGCGCTAACGCCCGTATTGCTGCTCACTTGCTTCAGCAATCGAACAAGTTAGCTTCGTCTCTGGGTGTGGAGTTGCCAGACGTGTAAGCACTGGCTACATTAGCGAATCGACGATGATGATGGAACCAAACCTGCAACTCACGATCGCACTACTTGCGCGGACGCCTGCGGCTCTGAATGCGCTGTTGCGCGACCTGCCGGAGGCTTGGACGCATTCGAACGAAGGTGAAAACACCTGGAGCGCGTTCGACATCGTCGGCCATTTGATTCATGGCGAGCGCACGGACTGGATGCCTCGTGCTCGTATGATTCTGCAAGCGGGCGAAACTCGGGCGTTTGAGCCTTTCGACCGCTGGGGCCAGGAGCGGGAGAGCGCGGGAAAGACGCTCGCGCAGTTGCTGGACGAATTCGCCCGCCTGCGCGCGGCGAGTCTCGACGATCTGCGCGCCATGAACCTGCAGCCGGAAGACCTGGAGCGGCGCGGGCGCCATCCTGCCCTGGGTATTGTTACGCTTTCGCAACTACTCGCGACCTGGGCTGTACACGATGCAACACATCTCCACCAGATGGCGCGGGTGATCGCCCACCAATATCGCGAAGCCGTTGGCCCCTGGAGCGCCTTCCTGGGCGTGCTCAAGTGCGCAGGGCACAGCTCGCCTTAGCGCGCTTCGCGGATTGGCCACGCCGCAATGCGTGCATCGGCGTCATTGAATCCACAAGTGGAAAAGCGCGAAAAGGTCTTTGCCAAAGCGGTCTGACCTGTGATATCACATCGGCCCGGGAAAGGCATCCGCGCTTTACGGCCCTCCCTTCTGGAGTATGACCACACTCTCACGTCTTCGCGCAGTATCCTTGGGACTTATCCTGGTAATTGGATTAATCGCCGCGCGCGCCGCATGGTCAACACAGAATTCGCGCCTCGAGCGATTTGAATTTTCGCTTCCCCGCATGGGGACGATCTTCCGCATTGAGATATATGCGACTTCGAGCTCCCAGGCGTCGACTGCCGCGGGCGCGGCATTTGACCGCGCCGAAGAGCTTGAGCAGATCATGAGTGACTACCGCGCGGACAGCGAGCTGGAGCGCCTGGCCCGCCAGGGCTCCACCGCGCCCTTCCCGGTGAGCGGCGATCTTTACGACGTTCTCAAGAGGTCCATATGGCTCTCCCAGCTTTCGGGCGGAGTTTTTGACGTCAGCGTAGGTCCGCTGGTGCAGTTGTGGCGCGCCGCGCGCAAAACCGAGCGCTTGCCCGACAATGCTGCGATCATCAAGGCCAAAGCCCTGGTGGACTACCGCAACATTGAGATGGACCCTGACGCTCACACCGTGTTCCTGAAGCGCTCCGGGATGCAACTGGATTTGGGCGCCATCGGCAAGGGTTATGCCGCGGATCAAATGCTGGCCGTGTTGAAATCACAGGGAATCGACCACGCCATGGTGGAGGCAGGCGGGGAAGTGGTGGTGAGCGAGCCGCCGCCGGGCGCATCCGGCTGGAAAGTGGGCATTGACACGGCGGATTCCGACGCGGGCGCGCCGCCCTGTGCACTACTATTGCGCGACGCCGCGGTTTCCACCTCCGGCGACGAGCACCAGTTTCTCGAACTCAATGGCCACCGCTATTCGCACGTCATCAATCCACACACGGGTTGGGCACTGGAAGGAGAGAACAGCACCACCGTGGTGGCGCGGGATTCAACCACGGCGGATTCGCTCGGCACGGCGCTTTCGCTGATGCCCGTGGCGGATGGAATGCGCGTGGTGGAATCGCTCCCGGGCGTCTCCGCCCTGTGGGTCCGGCAGGAGAATGGCGCCTGGAAGCACTACGCCTCGCGAGGCTTCCCCGCGCGCTGCATGGGTGCGGCCGCAAAACCCGCGGTTGGGAGATAGACTCCAAAGCATATTCAATGCGCATCTACACAAAGAATCGCCTGCTGATCGGAATTGGAATCGTCCTGGGGATCCTGATCATGCTTTCGGGCAAGGCGGGGACGGACGCGACCTCCTCGGACAAATTCTGCGACCAGGCCTGCCACGCCCATCCGGACGCCACGCAGACGTGGATTCGCTCGCCGCACTACACCACCAAGAGTGGTGTGGTGGTACATTGCGTCGATTGCCATCTGCCCGGCGGCGGAATGGTGTATTACACCGAGAAGGTGCGCCTGGGCAGCATTGATATTTACGGCAAGCTGTTCAAGAACGTGAAGAAGATCAACTGGCAATCGATGGAGACGCTCAACCAGGCGCGTGACTTCACCTACGACAGCGCGTGCATTCGCTGCCATGCCAATTTATTCAGCGCCGGCCTATCCAAGAAGGGGGTGGACGGCCACCTGCACTATCAGCAATCAAAGGACAAGATGCGTTGCATCAACTGCCACCTTCACGTGGGGCACTTCCGCGGGCAGGAGTCCGAGCAGGCCGTGGATGAAAGCGTCGCGCAAGGGCCGGACCTCGACAAGCTGTTCCCCTCCGCTCCGCAGGGCTTCGAGAGCTACACGGAAGAGATTCCGGGCTCGACGGTGAAGTTGCGCATGGTGGCGGTGCCGGGCGGCTCGTTCAAAATGGGCAGTCCGGATTCTGAACCCTATCATCGCGCCGATGAAGGGCCCGTGCACGAGGTGAAGCTTAGCCCGTTCTGGATGGAACGCACGGAAGTGACATGGCGGGAGTACGAGGTTTATCTGCTCCAGCGCGGGAACACGGGGCGGAATCGCGATGTGGCGACCACCGGGAAGACCGACGGCGTGAGCGGGCCCACGCCTCCTTACGGCTCGCCCGATCAGGGCTGGGGCCGGGGCTCGCGCCCGGCCATCACTATGACTTATCACGCCGCCACGGAGTTTTGCGCCTGGCTATCGGCAATCACCGGCAAGAAATACCGGCTGCCGACCGAGGCGGAGTGGGAATACGCGGCGCGCGCGGGCACCACCTCGCCCTACTTCTTCGCCGGCAATCCCGAGTCGTTCACCAATGAGCGCTGGCTGAACCATTTGTTTGGAGTGAAGACGGAGCCGCTGATCGATTATGCCTGGTATCAGCGTGACAGCGAGGATGAGACGCATCCCACCGGCGCGACCAAGCCCAATCCCTGGGGCCTGGAAGATATGCTCGGCAACGTGCGGGAATTCTGCCTGGATTGGTACGCGCCCGACGCCTACGCACACTCTGCGGCCGTCGATCCGCACGGACCGGAGTCCGGCAAGGAGCACGTGGTGCGCGGAGGCTCCTTTCGCTCCGACGCTGCCGACCTGCGCTGCGCTGCCCGCGACCACACGCGCGAAGACGATTGGCTGCTGACGGACCCGCAATCGCCCAAGAGCATTTGGTGGTATTCCGACTGCACGGATGTAGGCTTTCGAGTGGTGCGGGAGTATGATGGAGGTGTCCCGGCCGGGGGAAACAGGCTCGCGGCGGAGAATGGGAAGAAGTGATGTGTGTGAAGTAGCGGGCATCGTGCCCGCAGTGTGGCATGGCCATCCTGGCCATGAACACGGGCAGGATGCCCGTGCCACAGCGAAATTTCCAAATCGGCGGGAAATACAAGATTCATATTTGCATTTAAAGGAGACTCGACATGACTGATGAGAAGAAGGAAAACGGAAATCGGGACTTTACTAGGCGAACATTTATTGGCGCCGCGGCAGCCGTGGGGGCGGCGGCCGTGCTTTCGAGCTGCAAGAAGTCGATTGAGCCCCTGAAGTTCGTGGACGTCGCTCCCGACGGCCCGGTTCTGAAGGCTGCCCTGGTGGGCTGCGGCGAGCGCGGCACCGGCGCGGCACTGCAATTCCTCAAGGCGGGACCGAACGTCAAGATCACCGCGCTGGGCGATATGTTCCCGGATCATCTCCAGAAGTGCCGCGACCACCTCAGCAAAGAGGCCAACAACCAGGTTGCCGATGACCATTGCTTCATCGGATTTGACGCCTACAAGAAAGTTTTGGAGACGGATATTGACGCGATTCTGTGCGCCACGCCGCCGCATTTCCGCCCGATTCATTTTGACGCTGCCGTGGACGCCAAGAAGCATTGCTTTATTGAGAAGCCCTGCGCGGTGGACGCTCCCGGAGTGCGCTCCGTGCTGGCCACGGGGCAGAAAGCCGCGTCTTACAACCTGTGCGTCGTGGCGGGGACGCAGCGCCGGCACGACCGCGCCTACCAGGAAACTTACAACCGCATTTCGCATGGCGCCATTGGCGATATTGTGGGCGCCACCGCACGCTGGAACGGCGGCCCGCTGTGGTACATCGAAAAGAAAAAGGAATGGTCGGACATGGAAGCCATGCTGCGTGATTGGGTGAACTGGCGCTGGCTTTCCGGCGACCATATCTGCGAGCAGCACGTCCACAATCTGGACGCGGTACAGTGGTTCACGGGAATGGACCCCACGCAGGTCATCGCCAGCGGCGGGCGCGTGCAGAAAGTCACGGGCGATCAATACGATTTCTTCAACGCCCAGTTCACCTATCCCAACGGCGGCATTATGGAGAGCATGTGCCGGCAGATCGATGGCTGCGAGCAGGACATTTCTGAGTGGGTGGTGGGCACGGAGGGTTACACGAATTGCAAGAATACTATCTATGATCTTACCGGCAAGGTGGTGTGGAAGTACCAGGAGCCCGGGCAGGATCCCGGTAAGACGCGGGTGAATCCCTACGAGCAGGAGCACGTGGACTTCGTCAACGCCATCTGCACCAACCAGCCCATCAATGAAGCCGAGCACGTGGCCCACGCAACGCTCGCGGCCGTCATGGCCCGCACGGCCGCGTACACCGGTAATCTGGTGAAGTGGGACGATATGATGAATTCGCCGGAGCGGCTTGGACCGACGGATTACGTGATGGGACCGCTGAACATCAAGGCGGAAATCCCCGTGCCCGGAAACGCCGCGAACATCGCCAAGCGCGAGCGGTTTGCGTGATGGTTGGGTAGGCGACTGCCGCCGGCAGGGGTGATCTCGAATTCGGTAGGGGCCGGGCTTGTCCCTGCCCCTATGCCATGTCAGCGCCATAGCCAGGGTACCCGCAAGGCGTGCCCCTACCTGACTGCACTGCCCACCGCCTCACTCATACCTCAGCGCCGCCATGGGGTCGATTTTCACCGCTTGGCGCGCGGGAATGTAGCAAGCGGCCCCTGCCACAAAACAAAGCAGCAATGAAACCGCCACAAACGTCAGCGGGTCGCCCGGGCTGACTCCGTAAAGCAAGTGCGTCAAGCTGGGCAGCAGGCGGGTAAGAATAAGCGCTCCCATCACTCCGATGGCGACGCCGAATAACGCCAGACGCAGGCCGTGGCCGATCACCAGTCGGAGGATTTCATAGTTGTCCGCTCCCAACGCCATGCGGATTCCGATTTCGTGTACCCGCTGCGTCACCGAATACGAAATCACGCCGTAAATCCCCACCGCCGCCAACAGCAGCGCAAGGCCTGCGAACGCTCCCAGCAGGATCATCGGGAAGCGCTGGGGTGACATCGATCGTGAAGCGATCTCCTCCATGGTTTGGACATCGTAAACCGGCTGGTCTTTGTCGGCTCCGTAAACAACGTTCTTGATCGCGGGCATCACGGCCGGGAGTGCAAGGGGCGTGCGAACCATCGCCGTCAAATATCCGTAAAATGCCGGCACCCAGCGGTCCGGAAGTTGGTAAAAGGAAGCGTAGGCGGGTGGGTACTGGCTGAAAGGGTCAATCCCGAGCCCCCAGTGGCGGACGTGGCCCACCACGCCGATTATCTGAACAGTCCCCCAATAGGCAATGGTCATGCTCTCCCCCACGGGGTTCTTGCCGGGAAAGTAAGTATCGGCAAAGGCTTTGTCGACAACGACTACGCGGGCGGATTTAGTCGTGTCCTCAGGTGACAGAAATCGGCCTTGAAGAAGCGGTATTCCCATCGTTTGGAGGTAATCCGGACCCGTCCAATAAAGGTTGATACGAGGCGCACTCTGGGAATAAGTGGCTTCATGCGTGCCAATCCAAAACGGGGAAAGATTATCATCGCCACCCAGCGGCACGAGGTTGGTAAAATCAGCGGCATGCACGCCGGGAATTTTCCGGATGCGCTCCATTAATTGCTGGCAAGCAACCCGAGTGTCCTCGGGCGTCTTGACGAGCTGCGGCGAAAGCCCGACTTTGAAAGCAATGAGATTGTGCTCGTCGAAGCCAGGATTCGCGTCCCACAAATGCCGGATCGTTCGGAACAACAGGCCCGCGCCCACCAGCAATACCAGCGTCAGGGCTATTTGGACAATCACCAGACCGCTTTGGGCACGATGACGGCTGCCCGTCGAGCCGTGACTTCCTTCCTTAAGCGTAGCTTCCAGCATCGGCTTCGAACTCTTGATTGCAGGCGCGAGTCCAAACAGCAGTCCAACGGCAATCGAAACCCCCAGCGCAAACATCAGGACAGGAATGTTCACGCCGATGTTTTCGCTACGAGGCAAGTCGCCCGGCACTGCTGCCAGCACCGGATTGACTCCCCACTTGGCAACCAGCACCCCCAAGCCGCCTCCACCAAGCGAGATCAGCACGCTTTCAGTAAGCAACTGCCGCACGACGCGCGCGCGGCTCGCTCCCAGTGCCAAGCGAACGGCAAACTCGCGCGCGCGTGACGCTGAGCGGGCTAAAAGGAGACCAACAAAGTTGGCGCACGCAATCAGCAAGACAAGTCCAACCGCCCCCAACAGGAGCATCAGCGTCCCACCCGCGTTCCCAACGATTTCCTGCTTCAGCGGCACCACGTCCGTTCCCAGGTCTCGATCAGCATCAGGATAGATTCGGTCCAGACTCTTCTGGATAGAATTCATCTCCTCTTGCGCCTGAGAGATCGTCACCCCTGGTCCCAGGCGACCGATCGCCAGGATTCCCGGGTGGATTTCGCGATTGTCAAGGAGCAGCGCGTCACCCTGCCCCAGCGGTTTATAAATATCAGGGTCGCCTCCGAGGTGAAGTCCCGGCGGCGCGACTCCGACGACCGCACAACCAATTCCATCTATCGTTACAATCTTCCCGATCGCCGCAGGGCTGCCGGCGAACCGATCCCTCCACAGGCGATGGCTGATGATGACGGCGGGCGCGCCGCCATGCCGGTCCTCCTGGGTAGAGAATTCGCGTCCTAGCGGAAGACTTACGCCCAAGGTACTAAAGAAGCCCGCCGAGACCAGCTCGCCCTTAAGGTGCTCGGGCACGCCCGGATTGGTTAGATCAGAGTCAGCCGATGCGTACGCCACTATTTGCCGGAATGAGTGTGCATTCCGCTGCCAGTCCCGGAAA
Organism: Terriglobia bacterium; assembly: GCA_030036915.1. Lineage (GTDB taxonomy): Bacteria > Acidobacteriota > Terriglobia > UBA7540 > UBA7540 > Bog-366. The sequence continues at coordinate 3,454 of JASHSC010000524.1, read as the reverse complement.
TTTGGGTACGAAATCCACACGTGCGAAAAGTGCGGAGTGCTTTCCCAAACCACCACCAAGCGGTCGGGCTGGGAGTAGGGCAGCGGGGCCAGCATCACGCTGTCCACGACGCTGAAGATGGCTGTATTCGCGCCGATGCCGAGTGCCAGCGTGAGCGCGGCAACGGCTGTGAAGCCGGGATTGCGTCGGAGTTGGCGGATTCCGTAGCGCAGATCGTGCCAGAAGTTTTCGAGCACGGATTCCCATCCCGCACCACGAATCTCTTCCTTCACGGCCTCCGTGCTGCCCATCTCCACGCGCGCCGCGCGCAGGGCCTGCTCAGGGGTCATGCCGGAGCGCATCTTCTCCTGCGCGGCGGCATCAATGTAGCCGCGCAGTTCTTCGTCCATTTCCTGTTCCGCTTGCTTCTTTCGGAGCAGGGCCCGAATTCCGCCCATCAATTTCGCACCAAGTACCACGATGTACCTCTAATACCGTTGGAAGGGAGGGGCTTCAGCCCCTCCATCTCGAACCACACAAACATCGGGGCTTTAGCCCCTGATGCCTCTTTACTTCAGGGCCTGAAGGCCAAACAATCGTGCCACGAGTCGGCAGGGCTGAAGCCCTGCCCTTCCGGGCACTGTTCACGATCCGCTATCCACTGCCTTACTACGCCTCCATGATCCGCGTAATGGCGGCCAGCTGCCGTGTCCACTCGGCCGTCTCAGTTTTCAGTTGCGCGCGCCCCCGCTCGGTGAGCTTGTAGTATTTGGCCCGGCGATGGTTCTCCGTGGGGCGCCACTCCGCCTTGATCCATCCCTGCCGTTCGAGGCGGCGGAAGGCAGGGAAGAGCGATCCCGGGTTCACCTGAAAGACTCCCTTGCTGATCTGCTCGATGCGGAGGGCGATGCCGTAGCCGTGGCGGGGCTCAAGTTGGAGCGTTTTTAAGATGAGCATGTCCAAGGTGCCCTGGACGAGCTCGGTGGCTCTTGGATTCATTGTTCTCCCCTAGATAATCAAGATGAGGATATCCCTTTCCTCTAGATTGTCAAGGGGAGTTTGATGGTACTTGGAGCAGAGGGATTCTGCGACCGGGCCGGATATTTGCGACCTTCACTCCCGCCGCGGGGGCCGGCGCTCCGCGACGATGGTGACCTGCATGTCCTGCGCGTGTCGAACGATTCGATGAATCAGGTTGCGCCCCAGGAATCCCTCCCAGGGGGAATATTGCGGGCGGACCATGAAAAGCTGAGTGATGTTGTGGAGGCGGGCGAAATCGAGCAGCGTAGTCGAAATATCCTGGCCTTGCAGAACGCGCGTTTCCACGTGGAGATTGCGCGCAAAGTTGAGGTGGCGCTCCACAGCTTCGCGCTTGGAAGCGGGAAACATGCTGAAATCGAATTCGGTGTGGACGAAAACCGCGTAGCAATCAGCGCGCAGATAATCCGCCACTCGTTTTCCGCGGCGAATGAGCATGGCGGTGGAAGGATGCTCGGTCACGTGGACGAGAACGCGCTCGCTGGGCGGCGTAGCGGCGCCATTCCCAGGGGTGGAATCGCTGGCCGCCGCCGCTCCGCCCGCGGGTTCGTCCAGCGTCTCCTGACGTATGTCGACTTCGTGCGCGGTCTGGCGCAGCGCGATTTCTCGCAAGGCGACGAGGGTGGGTTCCTTGAAGAAGTTTAGCAGCGCGCGCTGGGCTTTTTCGGGCGGGTAAACAACGCCCCGCTCGAGCCGGTTTAGCAGCGCGCGCGGCGGAAGGTCCACCATCACCACTTCGTGCGCCTGTTTCATCACCCAATCGGGAATGGTCTCGCGCACGGGCACGCCGCTGATGTTTTTCACCTGATCGTTCAGGCTTTCAAGGTGCTGGATGTTCATGGTGGTCATCACGTCGATGCCCGCCTCGAGTAATTCCAGAACGTTCTCCCAGCGCTTCAGATGGGTTGAGCCGGGAACATTGGTGTGCGCCAATTCGTCCACCACGCAGACTTCGGGGTGGCGATCGAGGATAGCTTTCATGTCCATTTCCTCGAAGACCGCTCCTCGATACTCCATCTTGCAGCGCGGCAGGAGCTCGAGACCCTGTGCTTGCTCAATCGTATCCTTGCGGCCGTGCGGCTCGAGATAGCCGATGACGATGTCGATGCCGCGCTTCAGCAGCTCATGAGCGTCCGTGAGCATTTGATAGGTTTTACCGACGCCGGCGGCGTAACCGAGATAGACTTTCAGGCGCCCGCGCTTTGTGGGTGATGCATCCATGAGCTTTGAAGGGTAAAGTTCCCGCCTTCCCTAACCTGGATTATTCATGAATTTCTTGGAGCGATGGTGGGGGGAAAAGAGTTTCTCACAGAGCCCGCCGAGTCAAGGCACAGAGGACACGGAGAGAATCCGGAAAGCTTCTCTGTGCACTCTGCGAGCTAAGGGTTCGCTGATTCCACCGGTCAAAGACTCCGTGAACTCTGTGTGAACCTCACTTGGGTCTGTCTTGTTCTCCCCTTTTCATGAATAATCCGGGCTAATGCGGAAACACACGGACGTCAATTCCTTCCGCGTCACGAATCAGGCGATCGAGCGGGCCACCCACGAAGCGGTCCCACCAATGCACGCGGCTGGGATGGCCGACGAAGATTTGGGTAATCCCGTGGGTGCGGGCGAAATCCATGAGGGTCTCGACGGGATCGTAGCCATCCAGAACCTCGGTTTCCGCGCCCGCCTGGCGGGCCTCTTCCAGGTGCCCGCGGAGGACAGCTTCGTCCTTTTCGGAAAGCCGGTCATCGCGCACGTACACGCAGAAAAATTCGCCGTGAAAGCGCTGCGCATTGCGCTTTCCGCTGGCAATCATGGCCTGCGCGTTTGAACCGCGGCGGAGGCAGACCAGGATGCGCTCCTGCGTGCCCCAAAGCTGCTCGATGCCGTGGGCGAGGAGATATTCTTCGAGTTGCCGGTCAACGACCTCCGCGGCGAGGAAGAGGGCCATCTCACGGAGAGCAGCAAGGCGGCGCGGCGTATCCGCCAATTCCGGCGCCGTGTTGCAAGGCTGTCCGGCGCGCTCCAGCAGCAGGTCCGGCGGCACGTCAACGAGAACGATTTCGTTGGCATTGTAAAGGAACCGCATCGGCACGGTTTCCGTTACGTGCTTGCAGGTGATGCGCTCCACTTCTTCCCGGTGCTCGGCGATGTGCTGGAGATTAACGGAGGTTATCACCACGATCCCTGCGGCGAGCAGTTCCTCCACATCCTGCCAGCGCTCGGGGTTCTTGCTGCCGGGGGGGTTGTTGTAAGCGACGTCGTCCACCAGACAGACCTGCGGATGGCGGCGAAGAATGGCCTCCACATCCATTGCCTCGCCACTGCCGATTTTCTTGAGCGGAATGATCTCGATGTTTTGAAGCAGCCGTCCCACTTCGGCAGGCAAATCCATTTGCAGCGCACCAATCACCACATCCTGCCCGCGCACTTTGCGGCGACGGCCCTC
>JASHSC010000523.1 GCA_030036915.1 Terriglobia bacterium | reverse complement strand
TACTGAATGCATGCCCACGTGGTCTCGAAGAAATTCTATTTCTTGATTTTCGGCACCCTCCTGGTGCTGACGGGCGTTACGACGGGCGTCGCGTACATCGACTTGGGCCAGTGGAACACCATTGTTGCGCTCATCATCGCCTGCTGCAAGGCCACGTTGGTGATTCTTTTCTTTATGCACTTGCGCTGGAGCCCGCGCTTGATGCGCATCGTTTTATTGTCCGCCATCCTCTGGCTGGCCATCCTGATCAGCCTGACGACCACGGATTTCGTCACCCGCGATTGGACGCCGGTTCCGGAAAGCTGGGGAACCTCGCTCCTCCGCCTGCCCCCTCCGCCCCAAGGTTTTTCCCACCGGCGGTAAGACCTTCCTGGCTCCCGGTCGTGAGAGACTCTTGCCTGCTTTCGCCTCTCCTTTGTTTTCATACACATCCCCGGATGCACCTTCATCATTAATAGTAATTCCGGCGTTGCGGAATCGACGCCTCTCTCCACTCTCGAAGGAAAAATCAGGCGGTGGCCGTCGACTATGAAGGCCATTTTCAACGAAAACTGGCGTCAAAATGTCACCAAAAGATGGAACTTCTTGCAAAATGCCCGTCAGAATAGCGATAAAACCCGCATTTTGGTGTGGTATTTTTCAACAGTTCCTTTGTTTTCAATAACATTCCCGGTTAGTTCGTAAAAATAAATTTCATTCCCTGATCCACTTGGCGATGTGAGTTGGTAAGTCTCTATGCTAAAACGAGTCACGAGCAAACGTAGGAAAATTTCCATAATGCAAAAGTCTGAAGCTCGGATCTTTAGCCGCTGCCGCCTGTCTCGCTATGTTAATCTGAAAGTATAGTTTACCATATAATTATCAAACTGTCAAACCGCTAAATAATCTGCGTTGTCCGGTGTTTGTCCGACAAGAAGACGTCGGGTTTAACCCCTATTGAAACGTGACAATGTAGCGGCACTATACTGTGGCGTGTCGACCAACCCCGTCAAAGTAGCTGGCGAGAAGCTGACCGCAGCAATGTCGGCTTTGCAAGACTACCAGCAAAAAGAGCCAACAAATTCCAAAGAGTTCAATCGGCTTCTCATGGAACTGACTGCGGCAAGAAACGAATACCTCGCAGCTTTAGACGCCTTCATTGAAAGCGTCCGGTGATGAGCAATCCATAAATAAACCAACACACTCCTAAGACACTAACCGGTTCCGGGCACCCGGCGAACCACCTCGCAACCTGGATCAACCCGACCGCATCCATGGTGGTATGCTCTTCGCAGCAGGAGTCAGCTTATGCTTCGGGGTGTGGGACTAATTGCCATCTGTTTGGCACTCTTCAGCCCTCCATCTTATGGGCGGTGGCAGGATCGCTTCGATGCGTGTGTGGACCACCCCACTCTGGCGGAAGAGATCAATCCACAGCCCCAGACTGATCAGAATCAAGAGGCAAAACAAACCCACAAGGTGCGGGTCGCCAGTCTTACCTTCGAGGGCACCGACAACTTGCCCGACGCTGTTAAGGAGCAAGTCATCCGCCAGATGGACGAAGCCTCTTATGAAACCATCTCACCCTCGATCCAGGCTTCCCAGGAAACGATCCGGGATGCCTTGAGAAACCAGGGTTACTTTTACGCCGCGTCGACAGCAAGCACCAACTTCGTCCGAAACGAAAAGGAATTGTCGCTCAAGGTAGCATTTCAGGTCTCCGAAGGCCCGCAATACCGCTTAACTGAAATTCATTTTGCGAATGCCAAGGCGTTTCCTGCTGCGGAGCTGCGCAAGCAATTTCCTATTCAAGACGGCGATATTTTCAGCTTGGCCACGATTCGGGAAGGCATGGAAAAATTGGACCAGTTGTATAGCAGCCGCGGATATATAAATCTCCAACCCTCGCCGGACATTTCGCCCGACAGGAACCATCAGCAAGTTTCTGTCCTGATAAATATGGATGAAGGCGCGCAGTTTCGTGTGGGGAGCGTTGAGGTCTTCGGACTGGATCAGCAATTTTGGGGGCCGACCCTGAAGAGCGGGCTCGTGGCCGGAAAGGTATTTGATCCCGGTCTGGTCAGGGCGGTGTTTAGCGAAGACAAGTCCGTTCTGCCCCCGGATGCATCTGAAGAGCACGACCTTCATATAACTCAAGACCCCAGGAATGCCACCGTTGCCATTGTCTTCGATTTCAGGCGCTGCCGGTAGAATCCAATTTTAACTTACCCGAGGCCCGCGCTCTTGCGTGTTGGTTGATGCGGCGATCCGCAAAAAGGCATGTCCAAAACCGGGAGCGATGTTACGCGAAGATTGCGTTGAATGAAGAGGGATAGCTGCTCGTGCGAAGGTTCACACGAATATTTGTGGGAGGGTTAGCCGTCACGGCGCTTGTTCTATGCCAGGCATGGGCGCAGCAGGGTACCACTTCGCCCACGTCGATTCCCCAACCACCAGCTTCCGGCACTCAGGCTGACGCACAGAGTTCGGAGTCCATCCATGCGCGCTCCTCCCTGGTTGTAGCGCCGGTCACTGTGACTGATCCTTCCGGCAATTTTGTTGAGAATCTCCGACAGGAGCAGTTCCAAGTGTGGGATGACGGCATTGCGCAGCGGATTACGTATTTTGGTGCGGCAACGGAGCCGGTAGCTGCCGTGATTGTGGTTCAGACCAGTAAGGACATGGCGCCAATGCTGCCCGAGATCCATCCTCTGGGAATTCTCTTGTCTCAACTGCTTCTGGGCAAGTCAGGAGAAGCCGCTGTGCTGAGTTATGCCGATCAGGCCGAAACGATTCAGACCTTCTCAAGCAATCCGGAGATGCTGGCGGGTACCCTTGGCACGATCAAGGCGAGTGGCAAGAACGCACGCCTGAACGATGCGCTGGCGCGGGCCATTTTCATGCTTTCCAACCAGCCGAGAGCCAAACGGCGTGTGGTCATTGTGTTCTCAGAGGGGTTCGACCGCGGCAGTGTAACCACCGGGGCCGAGGTCGTGCGCGCCGCGAGCAATGCCGACGTGACGATTTACGGA
>JASHSC010000522.1 GCA_030036915.1 Terriglobia bacterium | reverse complement strand
TGTTGCAACCGCGATTCGAAACAAAGATTTCATTTTTCCCTCTTCCGATGAACCAAGAGCGAATAATGGCTAGGGCCGCATAAGCCTACCACAAGTCGTAATCCACCGAATCATTGTCGGAAAAAGCTGATGAGCCTGTTGTGCCGCTTCAAGAAGGGTCTGCTATGCTTTGAAGTTCCCGCCCCGCAGGCACTTTTCACTTGGAGGCGGATAGATGCGTTTGTTGGTCCGGTCATCCGGTTGCATTGGGCACGCGAGAAAGGACAGGCGATGAAATCACACACTGAATATCTTTGGTTCAACACCAAGAAACACCGGGAGTTCATCAACATTACCGATGAGGTCGAAAAAGCATTGGCCAAGTCACAGATCAAGGAAGGATTGATTCTGGTTTCGGCCATGCACATCACCGCGGGCGTCTACGTGAATGACGCGGAGGACGGCTTGGTTGCAGACATCGACGAGTGGCTGGAAAAATTGGCGCCGTTCCGCGCCGATTACCGCCACCACCACACGGGGGAGACCAATGGCGATTCTCATTTGAAGAATCTGATTGTCGGTCATGAGGTGATAGTTCCCGTTACCAACGGCAAACTCGACTTCGGCCCGTGGCAGCAGGTTTATTACGCTGAATTCGACGGCCAGCGCCGCAAACGGGTGCTGATTAAGGTGATCGGGGAGTAGTGGCGCGTGACCCTCGAGGGTCGAAAGCCATGCCGCCGACGAAGTTGTTTCGCCTGTCTTCCCCGGTTCCCACCCTGTAACAAATAGGACTCTGCTAGAATCCAAAAAGTGGGTACGGAGGTGGTCGCCGCTCCTGCCGGGAAAAATTTCTTCGCATGCCGCCGATTATCGAAGTCCAGGATTTGACCAAGGAGTTTCGCACCTTCCGCCGGCGCGAGGGCGTTTTTGGTGCTTTGCAGAACCTCTTTGTTCGGGAATATCTCACCGTCCATGCCGTCGACCATGTGAGCTTTTCGATTGATCCGGGCGAAATGGTGGGTTACATCGGCGCCAACGGGGCGGGAAAATCCACCACCATCAAAGTACTCACCGGAATTCTGTCGCCCACGGGCGGGCGAGTAGTCTCGAACGGCTTCGTTCCCTACCGCGACCGCCGCCATTACACTAAACACATCGGCGTGGTCTTCGGCCAGCGCACCCAGCTCTGGTGGGATATCGCCGTCATCGAATCGTTCAAGCTGCTCAAGGAAATCTACGAAATCCCCGAGCAGGATTATCGCCGGCGCCTGGACGTTTTCTGCGAGTTGCTGAACCTGAAGGAGTATTTGCACACGCCCGTGCGCAAACTGAGCCTGGGCGAGCGCATGCGCTGCGATTTGGCGGCTTCACTGCTGCATAATCCCCCGCTGCTTTTCCTGGATGAGCCCACCATCGGGCTCGATGTGGTGGCGAAGGAAGGCATTCGCGAGTTCCTGAAGGAGATCAATCGCACCGAAGGCACCACGGTGTTGCTGACCACCCACGACCTGTCGGACATTGAAGAGCTTTCCAAACGCATCCTGATCATCGACAAAGGGCGAATCCTTTTCGACGGCGACCTGGAACAAATGAAAAACCGCCTGGCAAAGTACAACCAGGTAAAATTTTTCCTCAAGGACCGCTCGCAGGTGCCGCGCCTCGCGCAGATTGAAACTGACGGGATCGTGTGCCAGCGCGTCGATGATCTCACCTACCTGATTCGCTTCGACCGCGAACATCATTCCAGCGCCGGCGTGATCCGCCAGATTGTGAATACGCTGGAAGTGCGCGACCTGCTGGTGGAAGAAGAACCCATCGAGGAAATTGTGAAGCGCATCTACCTGAAAGGCGAGGTGGCCTGATGCCGCAACCGGAAACTGCGCGCCCGGTTTCCGGCGCGGCGCCGTCACAGTCGCTGTGGAAATTCGCGCGGCTTTACTTTGAATTCGCACGCGTGGGCTTTGTAAATACGCTCGCCTACCGGCTACGCTACTACACGGGGATCGTTACCTATTTCATTTACGTGTCCGTGTATTACTTCATCTGGAAGGCCATCTACGCGCACAGCGTGTCCATTGAAGGCTTTGACTTCGCGCATCTGCTCACTTACATCGGCGTGGGATGGATTATCCGGTCGCTGTATTTCAACAATATCGATCAGGACCTTGCCTACCAGGTCATCGAAGGCCGGCTGGCGATGGACCTGATCAAGCCGGTAAATATTCAGTTCATGTATGTCGCGCGGGCGGCAGGTGAGGCGGTGTTTCGTCTTGCCCTGCTCACCATTCCCACCGCAATCGTTCTGTTCCTGGTTTATCCCTTGCGGCTTCCCTCGAGTGTGGTTGATGGTGCGGCATTTTTCGTCAGCGTCGGCTTCAGTTTTCTGATTGTCGCGGCCATCAATTTCGCCGTGGGCACGTTTGCATTGCGATTGCAATCCATTCTGGGACTGCTGCGGGCCAAGTTTTTCTTTCTGGAGCTTTTCTCCGGCCTTTTGCTGCCGATGACCTTTTTTCCGAAGGTGGTCCAGAAAATCCTCGACCTGATGCCTTTCCAATACATCAGCTACATCCCCATGTTGATTTATCTCGGCAAGCTTCACGGAAGCGATTTGCTGCGCGCCATGGCCATACAGGTTTTCTGGGTCACTGTGCTGATGGCCATAGGCGACGGTCTGTGGCGCTGGTCAACCGGAAAGTTGATCATTCAGGGAGGTTAGCTGGGCCGGAGTTTTGTACCGAGAGAGGGAAATGAAAAGACACTTTCGACTGCTGGTTCTCTATTTTGCCCAATACGCGAAGGTGCGCCTGGCGTACAAGGCCGATTTCATCATTGCCTTTTTTTCTTCCATGGCGGCGACCGTTCTCGGGTTTGGATTTGTCCTGGTCCTGTTCACGAAAATCCCGCGCCTGCAGGACTGGTCATTTGATGAGGTAATGTTCCTTTACGGGTTCTCCATGATTCCCCTCGGGTTTTTCAATGTGGTCAGTTGGAACCTCTACGATTTCAGCGAGCTTTACATCATTGAGGGAAGGTTCGATCGCTTGCTCCTTAGGCCTGTCTCCACTCTCTTTCAAGTCGTCTTTGAAAAATTCCGCCTGGAATCGTTACAGGAAGTCGTAACCGGCCTCCTGGTGGTGGGCTACTGCGTTCATCGCATGCACATCGAGTTGGGGGTGTCGGATTTTCTATGGTTCGCCGTTACGGTAGTTTGTGGAGCGGTGATTTACCTTGCGGTGTTCCTGATCTTAACTGCAGTGTCCTTCTGGTTTGAGGACCGCGTGGGAATAGTTCCGCCTGTATTTAACATGCTCAACTTCGCGCGCTATCCCTTGACCATTTACAACGTCTTCATTCAGTTTTTGCTGAGTTGGATTATTCCCTTCGGCTTCGCAACGTTTTATCCCACCACGCACTTCCTCGGAAGGAGCGCTTTCACGTTGTATTTTCACCTGGTGCCAGTGGTAACGGCAGGCTTCGCAGCGCTGGCCGTCGTGGTTTGGAATCGCGGAGTGGCGAACTACAGCAGCACGGGGACCTGACGGCTATTTCAGGATTTCCGAGAGTCGCAATGAAAATCCGCTGAGCAATTCCGGCTCTTCGAACTTCTCTCCTGCCTGCGCGCTGCGCACCTCGGGATCGCGCTTCCCTTGAACATAACGATAGGCGAGTTGGGTCGGGCGGTAGAAGAGCCACACGGCCTGAACGCCTGCCCGCAGATACTGCGAGACCTTCAGATTCAGGTCATCGGCGCGATCGTTCGTCGAAACAATTTCGAGGGCCAGGTCGGGAGCGATGGGCAGGGGAACTTGCGCCAGATCAACACCCTCAAGCCGCCCCTTCCGGAAGAAGGCGATATCCGGCCTGCGGACGATACCTTCGCCCAGCCGCACGTCCATCTCGCTGATTACCCTTCCCATTGGGTGTAAAGCAAGGAAGGTTCGAATGCGAGAATTCAACTCATCACGGACATCATTATGAAAAAAATCTGCGGAAGGCGTCACGATCAACTCCCCCTCGCTGA
>JASHSC010000521.1 GCA_030036915.1 Terriglobia bacterium | reverse complement strand
CCGGCTTCATTCTGGACGCATCCCCCGGCGTGGATACCGGATCGTTCGAGCCGCAGACCGGCGGGCCCTTCAGCAATTCGACGCTGGTGGGTACGTTTTTTGGAGGAACCGACGAAGTCGTCCTCCAGTCAGCCACCGTCGAGGTGGATGCCATCGCACCCAGTGGCATCTCGAACATTACGGACGTGAACTCCGTGACTGCCCAGGATACGGGCGCATCCTTCGCAGCGAACACCTGGTCCATCAACCCCGACGGAACATTTACTCTTAATACGTCAGGCGGCGCCGTGGCGGGCGTCATAATTTCCAGTTCGAAATTCGTCTTGTTCAGCCCTGCCACTTTCGCGACGTCATTTCCGACTTTGTTGGTCGTGCAGAAATAGCCGCAAGGACTGCCGTCTCAAGCGCCGGCTGTCAGCCATCCGGAGCGCTGACGCACGCTGGTGATGTGGGCGATGTGGTGCTTCCCGTGCCACGCATACATAACCAGATTTTTCTCCAGGGCCACCCGCCCGTGTTCGGGATGGTTGAATACACGGGAAAAATCCTCAGGCTTAAGCGAACACAGGAATCGCACCCAGCGCTGGTGAAGAGTTTCGAGCAGGCTTAATGAAATATCGGCGGGGGCCGTGCGTGCGTCGCTCAGGTTCGCCCAGAGCTTCTCGTCATAGGGTTTGACGGTCGGCTCGTTCTCAGTCAGCGCCAGCCGGAATCGTACGTAGGCGTTCATGTGACTGTCGGCCAGGTGGTGCACCACTTGGCGCACCGTCCACCCGCCGGGGCGGTAAGGCGTGTCAAGCTGCGCGTCCGTAAGCCCCGCCACCGCCGCGCGCAGCTGCGCCGGCGCTTCCTCTATGTCAGCAAGCCACTGCTGCCGCTCCGCCTCGGTTGGGAGCGAACCCTCACCGCTGCGGTTCCAGGCGAACTTCCCGATAGGATATTGCAGGTCCATCCTGCACCCCCTGAGAATTATGGATGGCTTTTGGATGCAAAGCCATCTCAACACGATTCGACTCCCCATGGCCTGCCAGTTTGATTTACAAATTGGACTGACCGTCTTCAGGCTGCGGCCGGAAATTGTCATCCGAATCCGCAGGCTTTCCTTTATAATCATGCACTACGAAGTTCCGCCGTGATCCGGCGGAGCCCAAACGACAAACTGAAGGTGACATGGCCAGAACCGACCAGCAAAGGTATGACGAAACGATCACATTCCTGAAGGGTTTCAATAAGGCTTTGGGCGATGAAGTGGACCACCTGATCACTGACAAGGCCAAGGCGGGCAAGGATATTTCTCTCGAGGGGGGTGGATATTGGTATTCCGGCTCTGACGACCAGCACAAGGCCGTTCGGTCTTATTTGCTTTGCCTCGTTGCCTACTATCGTCCGCCCTACGGCACTCGGGATGACGCCACTTACGCGATAGGCTTGGAGAAGACTCGTCTTCACGGAAAAAGTCTGAATCAGGTGAAGGAAGAGATTCTCTATTTCCTCCCCGTTCCCCACCCGACTCTCGAAGATGTGGTGAAGGCCGCAAAATCAATCGATAAACTCAACGGCTCTATTTACGGTCCCATCAGAACCCGCAAAGACGATATGCTCGGCCCGAATCCCATCTGTTATGATGGCGTCGCGGCGTGGCTTTACGCGGCCGGGTTCGTCTCCAAGCGCTGGTTCGCGAAGTCGGGAGGGATCAATGCCAACAATGCCAACCGCTATATCGGCACCGGTCAGGAAGTTCAGCCGGCCGATTGGGATAAAATCCCCGCCGGTCATATCTGGAATATTCACAAGAAGAATGATCCTACCACCTGCCACTGGGGCGTTTCGCTGGGCAACGGGAAGGCGGCGGCGACCAACAATACCGCCGAATCACCTGCCGGGAAGGTGAATTTCGAAGCGGGGGGCGGCTCGAAATACGGCAGATTTGTCTTCAAAGAAATCTGCGATGTCCTGAACAAGGATACAAGATACCGGTTGGCGGGTGGCCAGGATCACTCTTCCGGCATCAATATCACGGTTCTGCAACTCAACCCGTCGCACGAACACTACTATTGATTCTGACTTTTGAACGCGCTTTGAGCGCCTGAAGGTGGCGACTGCGTTGCAATCTCGCTCTGCCTTTTGAAGTTTAAGCAGGCATTATTGCTGTACCCGCTCCAGCGTTGGCTCAAGAGAGTGAAGCAGCATTTTTCCAATCCCCAGGCCGCCGGATTTGGCGATGGCAGTTGATAGCGTCTGAATAGCCAGCGAATTCATGGTTTCGGACCCGGCCAGCGGAGTCTCTCCGCCGAAGTCGGTGAACCCCTCATTGAATTTTTCCCACATTTCTGAAATCAGGATGCCCTCAAAATCCTGAGCCGCTTTGCGTAGTCTCTTATGTGCGGGGGATTCCGGCTGATTCGCCGCGGAAGCCGCAGAGAGCGAGCGCATGGTGGGCAGGTGCGCGCCGGGATTCATCATGGCCAGGGTCATAAAACCTCCAATTCCGCTTGCAGGGCTCCGGCGGCGCGCACCGCTTCCAGAATGGCGACGATATCGCGCGGCGTGGCGCCAATGGCCTGAAGGCCGTTAATCAAATCGTCCACGCTCGCGCCTTCGCGCAACTCAATGCGCCGCGCCGGGCTTTCCGTGGCCTTCACCGTGGTCTGCGGAATCACCTGCGTGGTTCCCTGCGAGTAAGGCATGGGCTGCGACACTTTGAATTCCGTGGTGATGACCACGGAGAGGTTGCCGTGCAGTATCGAGCAGGCCCCGAGCGTCACTTCCTGCCCCATCACAATTGTTCCCGTGCGTTCGTTCACCACCACTTTCGCCTGGGGATAAATCGCCACCTTCAGCGCCTGCACTTTGGCCAGCATTGCGGACACCACGTCGGGGTCGGGCGATGGCACGCGAATCTCGATGCGGCGGCTATCCACAGCGCGCGCCGTGCCCTTTCCGAACGCACCGTCAATGGTCGCGGCGGCATCGGTAGCGGTCTGAAAATCCGGGTCGCGCAGGAGAAGCGAGAGATGCGTGAGGTGGCTCAAATCCATTGAGGCGTCGCGCTCAACGATTCCGCCGGCGGGGATGCGCGAGGTGTTGGGATGATTAACCTGCACCGTATTGCCTCTTCCGCCCGCTGAGTAACCGCCGTTCTCCAAAGCCCCCTGCGCGGTCGCCCACATTTGGCCGTCGGGGCCGTGCAGCGTAGTAAACAGAAGCGTTCCGCCATCCAGACTCTTCGCATCACCAATCGAAGAAACGGTCACGTCGATCGGCGTTCCCGGCCGGGCAAAGGGCGGAAGCGTGGCCGTTACGAAAACCGCCGCCACGTTTTTCACCACCACCGCCGAGGCCGTAAATTGCACGCCCATCTTCTGGAGAAGGTTCGCGAGCGTCTGGACGGAGAACAGGGTCTGCTGGCTGTCGCCCGTACCGTGCAGCCCCACCACCATGCCATATCCAATCAGCAGATTGTCCCGCACTCCCTCCACCGATGATACGTCGCCCAGGCGAACCGTGTAAGTAGGCGTATCCGCTGCCGGCAGCGCCGCCGCAACCAGAAATATCACCGACCCGAACGCCAATACTCTGAAGATTGACCACATGGCCCTAGAACCCCACGAGTTTCAGAATCAACCGCACCAACCGATTGGGCGGCGCGACGCCGTCACTGATCACGCCTTTCCCTTGCAGCTCAAGTTCCAGATTGCTGACCGATGTGGAGGGAATGGTGTTGGACGAACTGATATCTCCGGGCCGCGCCACGCCGTGAATGATCATCGTTTGATGTTGGTTATCCCAGTAGACTTGGCGCCTGGCCTCAATCACCAGATATCCGTTGGGTAATACGTCCACCACCCGGCCCGATAGGCTAGTGGTCAGGGCAGAATCCGATGATGTCTGCGCCTGGCCATTCAAATTCTGCGAGGAGTTCGGCGCGAATAGATTTTGCAAAGCGTTATTGGCCCCGGGCGTGCCGAACAGTCCTGCTATTGACGAACTCGCGGAATAAGTCCTCTGTGATTTCACCGCGCCATCCTCGGACGCCGTGGTGGATTCCACGACTTGAATCACGACGATGTCATTCACGTTGCGCGCCTTGAAGTCACTCGTCAGGTCTGAATAAGGGCTTTGAGGCGTCCACAGGCTCCCCATAGTAGGTGTGGGTGCTTTCGTCCCCTTCACGCGCTCGATGTAATCCGCCAGGTCATCCTTGGCGGGCTTGGCCTTCTTCTTGAAAAGCATGGCATGTGCAGGCAATGCGGTGAGGCAGAGCGCCACGGCCAGCGAAAGCTCGATCGCCACGCAGCGATTTCGCCGCGTGGGTTTCGAGTTTGGCATTACGAGTCCCGAATTCATTGCGGTGCAATCCATCCCTTTCTCCATCTCAGAAACTCGCTTCCAATAACCCCTCGTCGATAACTTGCGCGTTCATCACACGCGACGTGCTCAAGTCGCGGACCCGAATGCACTGACCCTTCGTCCCCGGCTGAAGCGGTTCCACTGAAAGCGTGACGCGGAGATTCTGGCCCAGCATGACTAACGTTGCGGGTGTTCCCGGGCGGGCCAGCACGGGGGGCTTGGGAACAGATCTGCCCGCGTCCTTGCCCTTCACCGCACCAACGCTGCGGGAGGAATCCTCCGGCAATCCGACCATCACTGACGCGAGCCCCAGGCTCTGCGGATCGACTCGTGTGGTAACTTTGAACGGCAGGTATTGCGGCTCATGGGATGCCCACAATTCGAAAACCGTTTCGCGCCGGATGGGATCGTATCCAATGGATTTAACCTCCAGCCCCATGTCTCCCTCGAGATCGGGCAATGAGGATTGAATCCTCAAGTCCTGTGGCCGCAGGGCTCGCTCGCCTGAAAGTCCCTTCTGTGCCAAGCCCAGCTCGATGGCAAGAAAGATCTCATGGCGCGAGAGCGGGCGGGACGCGCGCCGCGGAACCACTTCGCTTTCTTCGGAAGGTTGGAGCAGCGCCTTGGAAAGCGGTGCATCGGCGGCATGCACATTTTGCGCAGGTGGCAAAAACAGCAGAATTCCGAGCGAGAAAGCCAAGACGTTCTTCGAGACCGCAAGCATGGAAAATCCTTTTTTAGTGGACCATGTTGTTCACGTCCTGCAACATCTGGTCAGCCGCAGAAACCACCTTCGAATTGGACTCATAAGCGCGCTGGGTGACGATCATCTGGATGAATTCATCCACCACATTGACGTTGGAATCTTCCAGCATGCCTTGCTGCAAGGTTCCCAGGCCTTCGGTGCCTCCCGGCGTGCCCACGATGGGATCACCCGAGGCCGTGGTCTGGGTAAAGAGGCCGCTGCCGTTGCTCAGCAGACCCGCCGGATTGGGGAAAGTGGCCAACTGAATCACACCTACCTGCTGGGAAGCGGTCTGTCCCGGCAAAGTGACGGTGACCGTGCCGTCCGTGCCGATGCTGACGGCCGTGGCCGCGGTGGGAATGTTGATGGCGGGCTCCAGAATATCGCCGTTGGCCGTCACCACGTTCCCCGACTGATTCACCTGGAAGCTGCCGGCGCGCGTGTAGGCGATTTGACCGTTGGTTTGCTGAACCTGAAAGAAGCCCGCGCCTTGAATCGCCAGGTCGAGGGAATTTCCGGTGTTCTCATACTCACCCTGCAGTTGCAAAACCTCGGACGACGCGGCACGGGTGCCCAGGCCGATTTGCAATCCCGCGGAGACCGTGGTCTGCTGCGTCGCCGCGCTGCCCGGCACCACGAGCTCCTGGTAAATCAAATCCTGAAATTGCAGCCGGGTTTCGCGAAAGCCCACTGTGCTGGCGTTGGCCAAGTTGTTTGCAATGGTATCGAGATTAAGCTGCTGGGCGAGCATGCCGCTCGCCGCGGTGTAGAGTGCGCGTAACATATTCTCTCCTTAGGAAAGTAGCTGGTGGCCAGGAACTGCTTAACGGGAAAAACTGCGTCCTATTCTCTGCCGATGGTTTTTTCTAGCCGCTAAGCAAAGGCCGCTAGCCACTGCCTTAACTTACTCTTGAAAGATCCTGCGCCGGCGCGGCGTTGAATACCGTGTGAAAAATCGACAGCGCCTGCGTAAGGAGCTGCGCGTGCCTCTGAAGGGTGATCAATCCCACAGCGCCTGAAACGGGATTCATGTTGGAGCCCTCCAACGTGCCTTGCGAAAGGCGCGGATCGTCATCGAGCTGCTCGGAGCCCTTGGGCGCCGAGTAGTACGAATCTCCCTCCGACGCAAGGTTGGTTCCCGGCGCAAAGGTCACCAGCTTCAAGCTGGCCACCACCGCGCCTTGCTGCGAAATCGTTCCGTCGGAGCTGAAGGTGATATCGCCGCCCGGAAGCACCACCGGCCCTTCATCGCCCATTACCGCGTCATGCGTGGCCGTCAGGAGATTTCCGTCCGCGTCAGTGTGGAAGTTTCCATTGCGCGTATAACGAATTCCCGCTGGAGTCTTGACGACGAAAAAGCCCGAGCCTTCCAGGGCCAAGTCGGTATCGTTGCCGGTCTTCTGGAATTCTCCGGTTCTCATGTCCAGCGCCGTACCGCCCAAGATTCCGTAGTCGTTCACTGCCTCATTAAGAGGGCTCAGCGTTCGGTTTCCCGTGCTGGCCTCGAGCGCGCGATAGTACTCCAATTGCGATTTGAATCCCGGCGTACTCAGATTCGCCAGATTGCTGGCGGTCAAGTCCAACGCATTCGTCTGCGCCACCAGACCCGTGCATGCGGCGTAAAATCCACTGTCCATTTAAGTTCTCCCCGCCCATGTCGATGCAGGGCAAGGGCCACAATCAAAGAGGGTGCGGTTTCCCGCGTAAGGAATTGACTCTGCGCCTGTTCACGAATAATCAGAGGGACTTAATGTGGATAGGAACGTGAAGAATCTGCCGTACCGATCGGCAAGCGTGGGCAAGATGTTCCTAGGAGTGTTCCCATTTCGCCAGGGCTGACAGAAATCGTTCGCACTGCCGCAAGGGCGTCCTGCGCGCTCGGAAGATTGCCAGGAGAGGGTGAAGAGTTTAGATCTTGCAGGCACCTTGTAGGGGCAACCCTTGTGGTTGCCCTCGGGCGGCCACGAGGGTCGCCCCTACGGTCCCGAAATTTTCACACCTTCAAATGGCCGCGCCACGTGATTTTATGCTGTGAGGTCGAGCTAAGGAATGATTACCCCAAATCCCGTGCCATCGCTTCGGGAATCTTTCAACTGATAATCCGCAAGGCGGATGCCGTCGATTTCCAGTTGAGTCTGATAGCGCGGAAGATCTTCCCAGTTGTAGAACAAGGTAATGGGTGTTCCCGGACAAACGCGCGGGCGGTACTCACGGGCGTTCGAATCATTCCAGCTCCAGCCAGGGTCCCATTGATAAAAGGCGGTCCATTGGACAGGATTCAGCGCGAAATCGGCGGGGCCGGGTCCGGAACTACCGAAGGACTCGTAAAGAACCATTCCGGCGGGCAACGCAGTCTCGTTCTTCCGAACAGGGCAGGTAATTTCTTCTGACTTTACGCGAGCCAGCAAAAAGGGTGCGGTAAGGGGAAAGGAGCACTGAATACCATCTGAGTTAAAATCAGCGAACCCGCATCGCCCTTCGCCCGGAACCAGAAAGCCACCCCCTCGCGCGACCGTCGTAACTGTCTTCCTCGCGTGCTCAGCTGCCATCGCAAGGGTCAGTCGGATATTGGCGGGTGTTGACTTTACGCGCTCAAAGAAAGCTTTGTCGAGGGTGATGTTAAGGTAGGCATGCTGATGATCGGGATAGAAACTCAGGCCCCCTGAATACCCCCAACCGGAATTCCATTTTGCCCCGTCGTTTGTCTGGATGTTTTCTAGCATACCATCAGCATCTGCTATCGAGCCCAATTCCATTCCTGAGGCCAACAATGGAATGAGGACGTGCACTTTGTCTTTCTCCGCAAATGGTCCCTCATGATTCGTCAAAGGGGCGGGATCGAAAGCCAGTTGGACGGGGAGCGGCTGTCCCGGCTTCGCCATGGGGTATTTGCGCGCGATGAGGATTCGATATGGAGTCAGGAGGAGTACAACCTCGACAAGCACTGCGGCCCCGATGATTGTCGCACGGGATAGGTTCACCCGGCGGCGGCTGAACTGCCAAAGGACAACGCCCACAGCCGTCACAAGAATGATGATCAGCGCCAAAGTGTTTGGGAGATTGTTGGCCAAGAACGCCTCCTGCGGATTCACTTTCTCGATGAGGGGCGCCGAGATGACAAAAGCGACCAATGCTGCGAGCAAGGTCAAGACGAATTGACCGATTCCCCTGGTGATGGTCGCCAGGACCAGCATCGGTGTGATTACGTACAACATCCACAGCAACTGAAGCCAGAGCAGCCCTATCATGTGGGGAACCAGGGCGTAGCCACTCGCTTTCAATAGAAACGCCTGAACGAAGAAGAGGGGAACATTGATGAAAACGAGTACGAAGAGCAACTTCGCCACAAACAAATTTCCCCACACATAGGGCCGCGTCACCCAGAATTGCCGGTCGCCTACCAAGTTTTCATCCTGCACGACCCGCACAATAAGGAAAATCCAGGCCACGGGAACAAGCAAGCGCAGAAGCTCCATTAAGGTCTCCCCGAACGGAGGCTGACTCCACGCAAGGTTCGCCAGGGCTTGCTGCCAGGCATAGGTCGCAACTGCCGCGAGGGAAACGGCAATCTCCGGCCATTGGTGGTGAACATCTTTGCGGAAAATGTGAAGGATCTGGTTCCTCATATCATCTTTCCCTTCGTCAGGTCGGATGGCTTCCGCATTCGGAGCGCAGACAACTCGTCCCAGCGTCAGGCTCCCCGCACTCGTCCAGATTTGGCCATGGCCAGGAAAATTGCCCGCAAGGTCATGGGAGTGAAGGTCACGTCCCGCGCAATGCCAAACACTCTGCCGATATCCGCGCGAGTGCGCTCTTCCTGAAAGCGGCTTTCGATGAAGCGCACCACGGAGCCGGAAGCCGCAGCTTGTATCCAACCTTCCGGCCACTTGTCAGGGAGCACGGGCGCAGCGTCAAAAGTGAGTTCCACCTCTCGAAAGCGTGCCGTGAGCGCCGCCATTTCCTCCGAAAAGCGGAGTTTTCCATCTTCCAGATAACCCACGTGGCTCGCCACGTTTTCAACTTCCGCGAGGTCGTGCGAGGAAACGAAGATGGTGGTTTCGGAGGCGCGCTCCAGCAGCCCCTCAATCAGTTCGTCGCGAACCAGCGGGTCGAGACCGCCGAATGGTTCATCCAGCACGACCAGTTTGGGGTGATAGGCAAGCGAGCTGACCAGCGCCGCCTTCATGCGCATCCCGCGCGAAAGCTTTCCCAGCTTGCGGTCGCGCGGCAGGTCGTATTGCTTCACCATCGCGTCTTCAAGGTCGCGGTCCCAGGCGGGATAGAAGGGGCGGAGATATTCCAAAAAGGCAGCCACGCACATCCAATCCGGCAACCCCTGGTTTTCAGAGACGTAACCAATTGAAGTGAAGGCGGGGCCGGCAACGCTCCTGGAATCCGTACCCAGCACTTCGGCGTGCCCGCTGGTGGGAGGAAAAATGTTCATCAGGATTTTGATGGCCGTCGTCTTCCCCGCCCCGTTCGGCCCCACGAGCGCATAAATCGAGCCTTCGGGCACTTCAAGATTGAGCTGATCGACGGCGGTGACCTTCCGGTATTTTTTCACCAGGTCCTGAGTTTGGATTGCGCTGGTCATCGCTTGCCCCTTCCTGCGCGCCCGGAGTCCGCCGCCGGGTCTTTCGCAGCGCTCAATCGCTTCCAGTGAGCGGAAACTGCGGCAATAAAATCTTCGAGTTCGATTCCCATCTTTTTGGCCTCCACCACAAGTTGCTCGATGTCGTTTCCCAGCAGGTTGGTGCGCTCGGCGGCGGTTGATTCCGGCAGGACGGCCACCACCGCCCCCACTCCGGGCCGCGTCTCCAGCAGGCCTGCGGCCACCAGGTGCGCCATGACCTTATGCGCGGTGTTGGGATTAATTTTGAGCTCCTTGCTCAGGGTCCGCACCGAGGGGAAAACCTCGCCAGGACGCAGTTGGCCCGTAATGACAGCTTTGGTGGCGGCGTAAACAATCTGCTCGTAAAGAGAAATGCCTGGGCGGAATTGCACGCGGAATGGAATCACGCGCGTACTATAACACATAGTACACTTGAACTGTCAAATGGAATTTGACCAGGGTGGCGTCCGAGGTTCGCCCAAGGCACTGGGATCTTGCCCACCGTGGCGCGCGGGACTTCACTTGTGTCCAGTGAGCCAAGCCAATCATCAAATTGACATGGCGCATTCACACGCTGGTCTTAAGGTCGATTCGAGTTGGATTCGCACCAACGCACGGAACGGCAAAAGGAGCAGGCAATGAACGGCGAAGGAACACCAGCAAAAACGGAGAATCGCATTACGGCACTTGATGGCGGGAACAAAGCGCGAGTTGAAACGATTACCCCCAGGCAGGCTAATGAGGCGGTGATTCGGGCGGTTTCGTCCTGGGAAGGTATAAGCATTCACGATCACCGCTTCGGAGGCGTGGAGTTCCGACTGGGGCGGCGCGAACTCGGGCACTTGCACGGCACGTTTGCCGACTTGCCCTTCCGACGCAATTTTCGGGATGTCTTGGTGGCCTCAGGGCGCGCCAGGCCACATCATGTTCTGCCGGACTCGGGCTGGGTCACAGCCCCGATGCGGTCCTGGGTGGAAGTGGAAAATGTCATCGATCTGTTTCGGCAGAATTACGAGCGCCGATTTGCCTGAACGAGCTCAAGAATGCATCGCCACAGAGCACACACAGAGACACAGAGATGGTTTTTCTCTGTGAACCTCTGTGGTCTCCGTGGTGAAAGCTTTTCTTGATCTGCTGTTTGCTCGTACGGAGGCCGCCTCAGTTTCCATGCAAATCAAGCGTCAACCAGAGGAGCATGCCTTCGAAGGTTCTGGACACCTGCATGCGCATGCCATCGGCGAGGGGATAGAGTTGATAATCGCTTCCGCTCACTACCGTGGGCACGGAGAGCCAGCATTGGGTCGCAAGGTCGGAAACCTGAACCTTGAACGATCCTGCCACCATGTTGCAGATTTCACCCAAGGCGTCACGGATGGTCTCTTGCGACGGGCGTACTGTGGATTCCAACATTTTGGCGGCGATGCCTGCGGCCGTGTCGAGATCGCAACGAAAACTGAGGACGCCGCACAATTCGCCTGCGAGCCCAATCATGGCGGTGTAATCAGCGACTCGAGGCAGGGTTACCTGGTCTGAGGATCCCAGGGAGATTCCCACCATCACTTCGAAGATTTCCGTGACCGCAATATCCAGAGCGCGGGTGAATCGCTGCAGTGTTTCCTCGCGAGGGAGCGAGGCGAGCTTGATGGCCGCCTCGCTGGGGCCCGATGATTTGGCGGACAAAATGAGTTGCACCCGCCCAGGGCTGGGCGCCTGCATTTGAGAACTCATTTTCACACCTGAAGTAGTGGAATGACGCGCTCTTTGATTTGATCGGGGGTGAAGGGCTTGCGGATGTAACCCTTCGCTCCATTGGTAATGGCCTGAATCACCCGGGCTTCGCCGGCCTCCGTGGTAATCATCACAATGGGCACACCCTTGGCGTTCTCCAAATGTTGAATTTGCCGGACCAACTCCAGTCCATCCATGGCCGGCATGTTGATGTCGCTGAGGATCAGGTCCACGCGGGTCTGCTGCAACCGGGCGAGCGCTTCCATTCCGTTGCTCGCCTCAAAAACTTCCTTCAGTTCCAACCCTGCCTGGCGGAGGGAACGGTCCACAATCTTCCGCATCACGGACGAGTCGTCAACGATCAGCACATTAAGCTCGGCCATGCTTAGGCTTCCTCCTCCAGGAAAGGATTCTTGGGAATTCCGCCGCCGAACAGTCCGGACGCGCCGAATTCCATCAACTGAATAAGGTGGAGAAAATCGGTTTCCAGCATTTCCGCCAGTTTCCCAGCTTCAGCCGACTGAAGTTGGGGCAAACAGCTTTGCAGGATCGCCTGATCCAGATTGTTGCCGGGCTCAGAAATTT
>JASHSC010000520.1 GCA_030036915.1 Terriglobia bacterium | reverse complement strand
ATGGGCCGGCTGAGAAATTTACCGAGCAGATCCTGGCAATCCTGCGCGAACACCGCGTGCCGGCCACGTTTTTCGTCTGCGGCAAAAACGTGGAGAATCATCCTGAGGTTCTGAGGCGGATTGTCGCGGAAGGGCATGAGGTGGGGAACCACTCCTACTCTCATTTTTTTACCTACTTCAAGACGCGGCGGCGGATGGCGGATGAGATCGACCGCACTCAAACCATCATCGAGAAGGTGACGGGCCGGCGCCCGAGCATTTTCCGTCCGCCTTACGGAGCCCGCTGGTTTGGCCTGGTGCCCACCCTTTTGCAGCGCGGCATGCATATGATTCTGTGGTCCGCTACCGGATATGATTGGAAGAAGGAAACTCAGGGTATCGTTAACGCTGCCTTGCGCGAACTTAGGCCCGGCGCCGTCATCCTGCTTCACGATGGGCACAATACGCGATCACCAGCGGAAATCGATCGATCAAGCACCGTCGCCGCCCTGCCTGCTATCATCGTCGGAGCTCGCGAGCGTGGGTATGCTTTTGCACCCCTTAAAGATTTCCTGCCCTCCGCATGAGAAGGTTCGCAATATCCTTGCCTGTGGCAAAATGGCGAATGATGAGACTCCACGCAAATCACTCTAGGTTTCGAAGTAAGTTAAATTATGTCAACATGTTACTGTCTTTTTGATGTTTGCTAGATCCTAAGGAAACGATAAAATTCCAATTGGTAAGACCTGTAAGATGTGTGGCAATATGCCACACCTACAAGGTTTAATATCGTCACTATTTGCTATCAGTTGCCCTTGATCCACAGTGAGCGACAATAAAATCAACAAGTTAAGGAATTATTTCTTTTGCAGCACATCTTGGAATCAACCTTGCCTTAAAGGGAGGGCTAAGGTCTGGACGGCCATGGACAAGGTCTTGATACTTGATGACGATCAGGAATGCCGCGAGTTGCTGTGTGAAGTGTTGGAGTCGAGCGGCTATGCACCACACGCCGTGGCAAATGGGCAAGAGGCGCGCGAGGTTCTGAACCGTGATGTAGAATACCGGATCGTCATCGTTGATCTCCGCATGCCGCAGGAATCCGGGCTCGATTTTCTTCGCAGTTTGCGCAGGCAGAATTTCAGGCACGAAATCATTCTGATGTCTTGTTTCATGACCAACCAGGAAAAGAAGGCCGCAAAGGCGCTGGGTGCAAACATGCTCTTGGAGAAACCCTTCCAGTTTACGGAGTTGTTACAGGCCGTGGCAAATCTTACGACACAGAATTCCATCAGTATTCCTTCGTAAGCTAAATGGAAGCTACAGGTTGCATCAAAATTTCTTCAGGATAAGGAGACAAGATGGACGTTTCACAAAAGGTGATTGAGATCATCGCACGCGAGCAGCATCTGGACGTGGCCAAGATCACGCCGGATTCGACCTTCGCGGAGCTGGGCATAGATTCGCTCGATGGCGTAAATATCCTTTTCGCCCTGGAAGAGGAGTTCAAGCTGGACATTCCCGACACGGTGGCGCAGAACATGAAGAGCGTCCGCCAGGTTGTGGACAGCCTGACGCGGGTGATTGAAGGCAAGGACGTGTCGGATCTCGTG
Source organism: Terriglobia bacterium (assembly GCA_030036915.1). GTDB lineage: Bacteria > Acidobacteriota > Terriglobia > UBA7540 > UBA7540 > Bog-366. Next base: position 5,808 of record JASHSC010000520.1, on the reverse strand, counting down.
GCCATGGCCAAAGGCGAGCCGACCGCGACCGTCTAACTCCACAATCGAGAAAGGGCCCATCGTGAGGAGAGTCGTCGTTACCGGAATCGGAGTCTTTGCTTCCACCGGAAAGAACGCCAACCAATTTTTCGAAACCCTGGCGCAAGGCCGCTCGGCAGTCCGGCGCATTCAGCAATTTGATCCTTCTCAACTCAGCGTGCAGATTGCCGCGGAGATTCCGGACTACGACCCGCTGGCGTATTTCCCGGCCAAGCGTCTGGACCTCCTCGACCGCTTCAGCCAGTTTGCCCTTTTGGCCGCCAAAGAAGCCATGGAGTCGAGCGGCTTGCATTTCAAGGAGGAAGAACGCCCGCGCTTCGGTGTGGTGACGGGCACGGGCATGGCGGGCGCCACGACCTTTGATACCGGCTACTTCAACCTTTATGCCAAGCAGGCCACGCGCCTTCACCCCTTTACTATTCCCAAGGTTATGCACAACGCGGCCACATCGCAGATTTGCATGGAATTTGGCGCACAGGGGCCGTCATTCACCACCGCCACCGCCTGCTCGTCCTCAGGGCACGCCATCGGCGAAGCTTTCCATCTGATCAAGAACGATATGGCGGACGTAATGATGGCCGGGGGGAGCGAAGCACCCCTTACTTTCGGAATGATTCGCTCTTGGGAATCGGTGCGCGTGCTCGCCACGGGGAACGGCGATCCCAGCAAGGCCTGCCGGCCCTTTTCGGCAGATCGCGAGGGATTGGTGATGGGCGAAGGCGCTGCGATGCTCATTCTGGAGGAACTTGAGCACGCGCGGCACCGGGGCGCGAAGATTTTCGGAGAGATTTCCGGGTTCGGCCTGAGCTCCGACGCCAGCCACATTACTGTGCCTTCGATTGAAGGCCCGGCGCGCGCCGTGCGCATGGCTCTGACGGAAGGCAAAGTCAATCCGGAGGATGTGGATTACATCAACGCTCATGGCACAGGCACGCGCGTGAACGACGTCACAGAAACGCAGGTGATCAAGGAAGTTTTCAAGGATCATGCCCGCAAAGTGGCCATCAGCTCGACGAAATCCATGCACGGGCACGCCATGGGTTCCACCGCTGCGCTGGAATTGACTGCCACCGTTCAGGCCATCGATCGCGGAGTCATACCTCCCACGGCGAATTACACGCAGCCTGATCCGGAATGCGATTTGGACTACGTGCCCAATCAAGCGCGGGAGAAAACGGTGCGAAATGCTCTTTCAAATTCCTTCGCGTTTGGCGGATTGAATGCGGTTTTGCTGGTGAGGAAATTTGAGTAAGGACGAGGCAAGAGGCAATCGGGAACGGAGAACAGAGGGCGGAGTCTTGAGATGATCCAAAAGCGCGTCTGCATTTTGACCCTCGGTGTGGGCTCAGGACATCTGCGCGCTTCTGAGGCGGTGCAACTCGCCTTACGCGACAGCAGCAATCCGATTGAGGTGAAAGTGATCGACGCGCTCGATTTCGCCCGCCGCTGGTTCCACTGGCTCTACGTCGATCCTTATTGGTGGATGCTGCGCAACGCGCCATGGGTCTGGAGGAGATTATTCGAGCGCCGCCAGCGCAAACAGCATCGCTCGACGGCACCGCAATGGCTCTTTCGCCGCGGCTGCCGAGAGGTCCTGCGCCAGCTTAAGGGCTTCGGACCGCAACTTGTAATTGTCACGGAGATCGGTGCGGCGGAAATCGCCGCATTGGGCCGCCGCGAGGGTTGGTTCAATGCGCCGATTCTTGCCGTGCAGACCGACTTTCATACCGAGCCGCCCTGGGTTCAAGCCGAGATCGACGCTTATTGTGTGGCCAGTGAGGAAGCCCGAGCACAATTGATCGGATGGGGAGTCTCGCCTAACCGCGTCTTGCTTTGCGGAATTCCCGTGGACGCAGCCTTCGCGCTGCCGTTTGACAAAAAAGAGCTGAAGCAGGCGTTGGGACTGGACCAGCGCCGGCCGATCGTCCTGGTGATGGGCGGAGGTATGGGCCCGGTGCCGCTTGACCGCATGGTGGGCAGCCTGGAACTTTGCGGTTCACCCATGCAGGTGCTTGCCGTGGCAGGACACGATGCCGCGCTACGCCAGCGCCTGGAATTTCTCAAAGGCAGAGTGGCGCTGGATCTACGTCTATTCGGCTGGACCGATAATGTGCCCGAGTTGATGGCGGTTTCTGATTTGCTGATCACCAAGCCCGGAGGGCTGACCGCGGCAGAGGCTCTGACCGCCGGGTTGCCCATGATCCTGACTCATCCGATTCCAGGACCGGAAGAACAGCACGTGCGTTATCTCGAGCAGAAAGGGGTGGCGCAGCATGCCGAAACGCTGAACGACATTCCGCGCCTGACGTCGCGCCTTCTCGCCTCACCTGAGGAGCTTGGCGAAATGCAGCGGCGCGCGCGCGAATGGTCGAGGCCTGACGCCGCTCACGCCATTGCCCAAGTGGCCGTGGCGCTGCTGGAGAAGGCCACGTATATCGATCTACTCGCTACGCCTCCGCCGAGGTCGGGTGAGTCAGCGTATTTGATGTGAGGAAATTCGAAATTCGAATCTCGCCCGTTAGCCGAAATTCGAGTTTCCAGTTTCGAGTTTCCAATTTCCTTCTTATGATCAATCGCGTCCGAAAAATCGTGGAACGAACTGTAGTTGGGGACTCCGTTCCGGCGCTGATCCGCTGGGGGAAGCGTATGCCGCCCTCCGCGGTTGAGAAGATTTGCATGGATGCGTTTGGTGAAGTCGTGCGCTACGCTACGGAGCACCAGAGATTCTTCAGCCGCAAATTGCGCGAGAGCGGAATTGATCCTGCCAACGTTCGCCGGCCCCAGGATCTGGGGGATATTTTCACCACGCCTGAGGACCTGCGCTCTCTTCCTGCGGAAGAGTTTCTTTGTCGTGAGCCCGAACTGGTCTTTGAGACTACTGGAACCTCCGGCGGCCCCAAGCGAGTTTACTTTTCCTACGAAGAGCTCGACTTTGCCGCCCGATATCAGGCCGCCGGACTGTACGAAAACGGAGTGCGGCCCGGGGCGCGCGTGGTTTGCACGTTCGACGGCGGCTACTGGATCAGCAGTTGGGTCACTTTCCGCGCTTGCGAACATCTGGGAGTCTTCTGCTCCGCCGCGGGCAAGCCGCATCCGCGCGAAATCTATTCGCGCATGCCCATCTACAAGTACGATGTAATTGTGGCCGACCCCACGTGGCTGGTCAGCTTGAGTGAAATTGCGGAAAAAGAGGGCGCGTTTCCCCTTAAGCTGATCATGGCCGCGGGCGATCGCATGACAAATGTCTATCGCTCTTACGTGGAAAGCGTCTGGAAGTGCCCCATCGTTCTGGCCTACGGCACGACGGAGGTGGGCGGAGCGGGCATGGAATGCCTGCACAAGGACGGCTACCATGTGGATGACTTCAATATTCTTTTCGAGGTCCTCGACCCCGATGAAAACGGCTATGGCGAATTAGTGGCCACCACCCTCTCCCGTCGCACCATGCCTTTCATTCGCTATCGGACGCATGATGTGACCCGGTTCATCAAAACGCCCTGCGCATGCGGAGCGCCTCTCCAGCGCATCGAGCGCATCCGTGGCCGCCGGGACGAGATGGTGGTGATGGGCGCCGGAAATATGTACCCGGAGATTTTCGAGCGCGTTCTGCATGACGTTTCCGGCATCGCTGAGAACTGGCAGGTGGTAGTGCGACAGGAAGGACTGCACGACGTTCTGGAATTCCGCATGGAATTGACCAACGGCATCAGCGCAACAGCCGTCGAGTCGGAAATTCAGGCGAACCTGAAAACACTCTACCCTGATGTTTGGGCAAATCACGCGTGCGGAATGTACCAGCTTCGCTTCAGCTTTCTTCCGCGCGGGAGCATTACCCAGGGAAGAAAGCGGCGCAGGTTGATTGATGAGCGGGCGGCGTAAAATAAAGGGTCGAGGGTAAAGGGTAAATGAGCAATTTTTGAGCATTTTGCCAGGAGAAGGTACGAAGGGTCGAAAACTTTATGATAAAGAAGAAGGGTGGAATAACCACGCATGAGATGGAGCCGGTTATTTTTTGCGATTTCGACGGCACCATCACACAACTTGATGTTACGGACCAGATCCTATCGCAGCTCGCGCATCCCTCGTGGCGCGAAATCGAACAGCAGTGGATGCAGGGGCTGATCGGCTCTCGCGAATGCCTGGAGCGGCAGATCGCCCTGGTGAACGCTCCCACGGAGGATCTGCACGCGGCCATTGACGCCGTGGCGGTGGATACCGACTTCACGGCCTTTTGCAAGTTCGCGCGCAAGAAACGATGGCCCATCTATGTGCTAAGCGACGGATTTGATTACGTTATTCGCCGCATGTTGAAAAGCGCGGGCGTCGAAAAGCAGTTCCGCAGCGGTTCCACTTTGTTCGCGAGCGCGCTGCAGGTGGATGGCCGGCGGCTGACGCTCTCGTTCCCGCACTCGCCGGAACCCTGCGCGCATGGGTGCGCAACCTGCAAGGCGGCGCTCATCAATCGCCTGCACGATGGCCGCCGGCCCGTGGTTTTTGTGGGCGATGGCATGTCGGACCGCTTCGCCGTTGATGTTGCTGACGTGATATTCGCCAAGCGGCAATTACTCGCTCACTGCAGGGCAAACGGCATTGCCTGCCATCCATTCGAGACCTTTAAGGACGTCCAGAACGGCCTTGAAAGCTTGCTGGTCCCCCTGCCCGCGCGGCGATTGCGGCAAGCGGCCGTGGCATTGTCTTAGCACACATGTGAAAATCGACCCTTTGCAAGCATTCTGATTCCCCGGATGGAGGCTCCTCCTGATTGGCGATTTCTGAACCCACTACCCGCACCGCTGAACTACTGGACCTCGAGCGCAAGTACTGTTCCTTCGGCGATACAGTCCATTACCTCGATCCCCCGAAGATTTTTGTCGATTGCGAGGGCTGCCATCTTTACGACGAGCAGGGCACGCCCTACCTTGATTTGCAGATGTGGTACTCCGCGGCGAGCTTTGGATACAAGAATCGCCGCCTGGGTGAGGCGCTGAAGCGCCAGGTGGACCGTCTTCCACAGCTTGCCTGCCAGTATCTGCACGCGGAGAAAGTGGAAGTGGCGGCGCGCATCGCCCAGTATTGCGAGAAGCGCTTCGGAGTGAAGGGCCGCGTGCACTTCAACGTGGGCGGGTCGCAGGCGATTGAAGATTCGCTCAAGCTGGTTCGGAATTACACGGGCAAAAACCTGATGTTTGCCTTCATGGGCGGATATCACGGGCGGACGCTGGGCGCCAGCGCCATCACTTCCAGTTATCGCTACCGGCGACGCTACGGACACTTCAGCGATCGCGCCCAATTCATTTTTTACCCCTATTGCTATCGCTGCATCTACAACCTGAAGCCCGAGACCTGCAATCTGCACTGTCACGATCAGTTTGCCCAGCTTTTTTCCAACGAATACCACGCCGCGTGGGACGCCAAAGCCCAGTCGGCGGAGTTCGGCGCATTTTATATCGAAGCGGTGCAGGGAACCGGCGGGTACGTGATTCCCCCGCGCGATTATTTCAAGCGCCTGCAGCAGACCTGCCGCGAAAGAAAGATTCTGATTGTGGATGATGAGATTCAGATGGGCTTCTATCGAACGGGGAAATTCTGGGCGATCGAAAACTTCGGCATCACGCCGGACATTATCGTTTTCGGGAAGGCCTTGACCAACGGCCTGAATCCGCTTTCCGGAATCTGGGCTCGCGAGGAATTGATTACGCCGGAGCTGTTTCCGCCCGGATCGACGCATTCCACGTTTTCTTCGAATACGCTGGGCACCGCCGTGGCGCT
>JASHSC010000519.1 GCA_030036915.1 Terriglobia bacterium | reverse complement strand
CTTCATGCTCTGCGGATGCCGGGTATTATATCCGTGGGTTTGTATGTCTCGGAGTAATTATGTCACCATGCCCACCTAAAATAAGTTGTCACCAGGGCAGAGGTCACCCATTCGTAGACTCTACTGGCTTGAATAAATTGGGAATCAAGCCGGCAGCCGCCAAAGGGGGGGCGAGATTTTGAGGGGGGCAGAGAAGGAGGATAAATCTAAGGGGGGATCTATCTAATTAAAATTCTTGAGCGCCTCTCGCGATTGAAGTTTCTTGGGATAAAATGTGAGTTGCAACGAAAATACGTTATCGCCCTGCTTACCGTTGGCGAGAAAAGGGAAGGACCACCTCTCGTGCTGGATCAAAGCGGAGAATTCCATGTCCTTTTTCGCCAACCAATCGGCCTTGATCCGCACTGAATCCTGCGCGCCACCATTTGGGATGAGCTCCTTGGCGACACGATGCTCATTCCATCCGATTTCTACCCGCTGTCGGGGTGAATGCCAATAGGTGGTGCTGGCGTCAAACTCCTTCCCCCACTGGCCCACCGCGTTACCCATAAGGAAGCCCTTGTTGGCGAAAGCTGGTTTGTAGAAGAAACTCGAATATGCATGCTCGCTTTGTTGGCCCGTAGTAGCAAGCTCAAGGCGAAAATCGAAATTTTGAAGCCGAGGAAGTTGGGAAAGATAGAGTCCAGGGTTGTACATGGCGCGCCCGGGATTCACCAATGGACTCACATCGTCTTCGCTCAGGTCGTCTGTGTAAATTGCCGCCCATTTGCGCAAAAGGGGGAGACGGTAAGACATGTCGAACCCTGACTGTCGCTTTCCGGGAAAATCCTGCGGATTGGCGGTACAACAAGTGTCACTTACGCTGAAATACGTCGCAAACAAGTTGTGGAGAGTTAGGGGGATTCCCTGACCGAACGCCTCAGTCGTTCGGGAGAAGCCCATCTCCAGGTTTCGGGTGGGCTTAATCAAAGCTTTTTCCCCATGAACGTAGGGCCCACGTGGATCTTGATCGCCGGAAAGCCTTCCCAAAAAACCTTGCACCCTCACCGGGCCGAGAATCGAAAAAAATCCGGGCAGAACGATCGGTTGCACTTGATTGATCCGCAGCATGAGAATCGGATCAACGTTGTCGCTGGCGAGCATGGGCCCCATGGTGCCGGGCCCCCACCACAGAGTTTGCTTGCCGAACGTGACATCAAAAATCGAAATGCGCATGCCCGCATAAGTATCCAGGAGGTCGAAGTGGTCTGTCGCGGCGGTTGTCTGGGAATTTATCGCCGTCGGAGTGCCATCCGCTCCCGCGAGATAAGACTGTTGCGACGGCGTAAGACCGGCATACGCAGGCGAGAATTGATATTCGCCCCGTAAGAAAGCAAAGAATCGGTTTCGTACTGCGCGCGCGGAAAACCCGGAGACGTTGTTGAACCCGGTATTGAATGGCCTGCCGAAATCATCCGTAATGGTTTGGCCGAAGTGGTAGCCATCGCGCAGCGGCGTGCCGGAAATTCCCATGGCGCGCGTGTATACTGATTCCACTTCCGCTCCACGCGCGGGACTCCCATTGAGATAGTCTATTTCGTCACTGAATTCCTGATTGAGGGCATCGAGCAGCGGCTGGGCCCTTTCATTATTGCCTCCCGCATTTTCCAGATTGTCTTCCGCATCCAGCACCAGTTGCGCGCATTGTAGTCTTGTCCAGGGGCGCAACCCGACAAACTGCTTGTTGATGACTCCCAAGCCTGCCAGACGATCAAAAGCAGAATACACCCAGCTATCCATGGGGACATATGTGGATCCCAAGGGCTCGTCCGCCAATGCCTGCACCCCAAGAAGCATGAGTAATCCCCATGCGATGCAAAACAAATGCAAGGCTGCTCGGGGATGTTGCTTCTGACCCCATGGTTTTTCAATTCTGGATATTTTTCTTGGAATGAATTGATACGCGTGCAGACGAGTTCGCGGGATAGTCACGATTGATTTGAGCCTTTCAATCGATGGCGGGGTGTTCGTTGGGCAGGATGGGTGGTCTTCGAAGCGCGGGCACGGAGGTGTGCCTCAAGAGGATACTTAAAATTCCGCGCTCGTCGATTCGAAGGAGTTGCGGACACGCGCAAATACCACTGGCTTCGGGAGAAACTATTAAGATTACGACTTCACCTTCCGGTGCCGGCCAAAATGACCGCAAAAGTCTTAAGCAGGATCCTGAAGTCAAGACGCAAGGACCAGGTGCGTATGTAGTCAAGGTCGAGCTTGACCCAGTCATCAAGGTTGCTGATGCTGTTCCTTCCATTCACCTGCCAGAGGCAAGTGATTCCGGGTTTTACCATCAGCTTGAGCTTCTGAAAATCCGTGAATCGCTCGTACTCGGTGACAAGCGGAGGACGAGGACCCACGAGACTCATATCCCCTTTGAGGACGTTGTAAATCTGGGGCAATTCATCGAGGCTGTAACGTCGCATCCACTCCCCGAAGCCCGTAATCCGGGGATCACCCCTAAGCTTGAATACCGGCCCCTGCATTTCGTTCAAGGATTCGAGCCGCGCTTTCACCGCGTCAGCATCGACGTACATCGATCGGAATTTGTACCCGGTAAACGGACGGCCGCTCAGGCCAACGACCTTCCATTTGTAGAGCACCGGCCCGCGCGAGGAGAGCTTTACACCGACTCCAAGCGCCACGAATAACGGGGCAAGCAGCACGAGAAGCGCGGCCGAAATGCATACGTCGAGGCCGCGTTTAATGCTCCGGAACACCCCCTTATCCCAACTGGGTGATCGCTCTGAGCAAATCGGAACTGATTCAAGTGCCGTTGACGTGGTCCTCACCTCAACCTGTCTTGACTATGATGGTATGGGCGACCAGGGTGCCGCGTTTTTAGTCTCATCAGTTCGCTCGTGCGTATCAATGTACTGTTCAAGGCACTCACGCCAGTGGGGGAGATCAGACAACCCGGCTTGGCGCAGCATACAGTTCGTGAGGGCCGTCCAACGCGGACGAACGAAAACCTCGTTAGGTCCTTCCGCCGGAGTGGCTGTCGGCTCGATTCGCGCCGGCAAGTCTGCAATCCGCACGATTTCGCGAGCAAACTCGTACCAAGTGCAGTCCCCACGGCCTGCCATGTGATACAAGCCGAAAGTAGCCCCAGAGTCGATGAGTTCATATGTCTTTTCTGCGGCGACACGCGTCCAGGTGGGGCTCATGACCTGGTCATTCACAACCTTTAGGGTTTCGCCCTTCAGGGCCTTGCCGAGCACCATTTTGACGAAGTTGGACTTTCCTTTTGCCCTACAACCGGCGCTTCCATAGGCGCTGGCGATTCGGATCACGTAATGCTTTGGGCAAAAGGTCCGCACCAATTGCTCGCCTGCCACCTTAGAGGCTCCGTAAATGTTTACCGGGCAGGGTGGGTCATCTTCCGTGTACGGGCGTGAGCGAGTTCGTTCCTTTCCGAAGACGTAATCCGTGCTGAAATGGACGAGGAGGCATCCGTGTCGCCGGCAGAAGCGTGCCAAATGCCAGGCTCCGAGCCCATTAACCCGAAAGAACGCTTCCTGCTCAGCGGGAGTATGCTGGTTTGCCCCGTGGCAAGCCACTGTATTCAAGATGGCTTCCGGTTCTAAGCTGGAGAGAACTTGTTCAACCGAGGCAGGATCGGCTATCTCGATGTCGGCGTGCGTCAGGCAGGCGAGGTCGAGATTGTGATCCCTGCCCACCTGGGCGAGGTCATTGCCTAGTTGGCCGTTGGCTCCGAGCAGCACAATTCTCCCCACCTTTGCCTCCGCTCAGAATTGCTCGCTCGCGACCGCACGGCTTGCATTAGAAGCTGCAGTCCGCACTGATTTAAGCTGCTCGACGTTGAGATTAAAGACTGAGTTTGGATAGCCCAGTTTCTTGCGGGTTCCCTCCATGAGGTCGAGCCAGCGAATATTGTGGAGCGAGGCATCACTGAGGTCGGGAAAGGCTCCGTCCCGGATTTTCCCGGCCAGGTCCTGGACGGTCTCTTCCACCGTCACTCTGGGAATGAAATTGAGCCGTTCTGCAATCTTTTTTCCCGAGGCTTGGCAGCTTCGGAGATTTTGATACCGGTAGTCTGGTTGCAGGTCGCAAGGGATGCCGATTTCAGAAAGCTTATTGCGTACCCGCAGAGCCAGTTCAGAGATGCGGTAGTTCCCATTCGTTACATTAAAGATCTGGCCTGTGATTTGTGCTTCGGGGGCCTCTAGCATCAACCGGTAAGCCGAGGCGGCGTCTTGAACGCTGACCAGCGGCCTCCACATTTCCCCGCCGTTGTGGAGAAGCAGACGGCCCGTCTGAAGTGCGCTCAACACGAAGGCATTCACCACGAGGTCGAAGCGCATTCGCGGTGAATAGCCGTAGACTGAACCCTTCCGCAGCACTACGGGCGTGAAAGTATCATCCGCCATCCCGAGGATTTCCTTCTCGGCTTCGCGCTTACTGATTGAGTACACCCGGAAGGGGGCCACTGGCGAATCCTCGCAATGAACGATGTCTTTCTCGGGATTCCCTGCGCCAACGTCATAAATCGACCCCGAAGAGGCCTGAACGAAACGCCTGACCCTCTTCTCCTTGGCGAGTTTCGCCAATCCTACTGCCGCTCGAAAATTAATATCATGATTGGCCTCCGGGTGATACTCGGCCGCTGGTTCGGTCGAGAGTCCGGCGAGATTGATGATGGCATAGACCCCGTCGAGCAGGTCCGGTGGCACCGCACGGATGTCGCCCTCGACGACCTCCAACCCGTCGCGCAGTCGATCCAGGCCGAAATCTCCGTAAAACATGACATCGAAAATCCGCACACGATAGCCTGCGTCAAGCAGTATAGGAGCCAGGACGCAGCCAATATAGCCGGCACCGCCGGTGATTAGGGCTAATGACCCAGGGCCGTCAGTTTTCATGTCTATGGTTACCTGTTTGTTTTGCTTAGAGTTTCTTCGGGACCCGAGCTCGCGGATGGGGTCCTGAATCCAGTGCATACTCTCACCGGAAGTTGTCGGACGCAGGCGACTTCAACCACTCTGCCAAGGATATGGCCTTTCGGTCACGTTCGGAAATCTGCGGGTCGGAAATCGGCCACTTAACGCCGATATCCGGATCATCGAACCGAATCGCGATATCCGTGCTCGAATTGTACAGCCCGGTGGTTTTGTATAGGATCTCTGCCCAGTCCGAGAGCACGCAGAACCCACGCGCGAAGCTGGCAGGCGCCCACATTTGCTTCTTGTTGTCGGCGGAAAGTTCGGTTCCCCACCATTTACCCAACGTCGGTGACCCCTTGCGGAGATCCACAGCCACCAAGAAGGCCCGGCCGTAAGTGACCCGCATCAGTTTGCCCATGGGAGGTTGATATTGAAAGTGCAGCCCGCGCAAAACATTCTTCCGCGAGCGCGAGTGGTTGTCTTGCACGTAGTTGGTGGGCAAGCCAAGTTCTCGGAATTGGTCTTCGCGGTAAGTCTCCATAAAAAAGCCGCGCTCGTCCTCGAAGACTTCAGGTGCCACGATTACAATCTCACCGAGATGAGTGGATTCCTTTCCAATTTGCATAAACGCAGTAAGCCTTCCTAATTAGCAGCTTTCGGTAGCTTTTGCGCCCGCGTCCGCGACACTCGAATGCGTGAGCGTGGCATTCTCGCCAGCCGCCAGCCGGAGAAAAAACTCCTCGTAAAGGTCGGTGATTCCCTCCCAGTCATACTTTTTTCTTATCCGTTCCGACGCCCTCCGGCGGTACGCTTCGGCCACTTCAGGGTGAGCTTCAACATGCCGGAGTTTGAGCAGTAAGTCGTCCGCATCCCGCTCGAAGTAAATCCCATAATCTCCGAGAACTTCTGCATTGGAAGGAGTATTGAGCGCGAGGACACAGTTCCCACAGCCCAGGGCCCTGAGCAAAGAGGGATTGGTGCCCCCTGCGCTGTGGCCGTGAACGTAGGTATAGGCTTGGCAGTGCAACTCCCTCATGTGGTCAGAACTGGCCACATGCCCCAAGAAGCGCACGCGCGGATCCCTCGTTTGCTTCAATCGCTCAACAAACTCACTGCGGTAGTTGGCGTCTCCAGCAATGGCCAGCAAACGATTGCTGCTCAGCCGTTCAAATGCCTGAAGGATCAGATCGGCGTTATTTTCGGGAACCAGTCGGCTGGCAACCAGGTAATATTGGAATGGCCGGAGTCCATACTCCCGGACCGCGTCCGGGTCCGTGGAGGTCTCGACGTTGGCTCCGCAAGGGATACAGGCTGAGGTTGTACTGAATTCCTCCAAGTATACTCGACGCATGTCGGCCGTGTCGGTAATAATTCCCTTGGGACATATCCTTCCCACCCAACGGGCGCTGAAGTGAAAGTAGCTTCTTCCTACCGGACCCCACTTGGTTCGCTTCCAGTCCAAGCCATCCACCATAATGGCCACGGATTTACCAACCGCTCGAGGGATAACGCAGGGCAGGGCGTTGGTCAGATTCCATGCGACGATCACGTCCGTGCGCTGAAAAAGGACGTGCACCATTGAGAGCAGGGTGTGAGTGGGAGTGGCCAGCACCTTAGTCTCGATATTCGGCAGGTAGTACAATCGAACCCCGTTGTAATACCGAGGGCGTTCTCGGAAGTGGCCTCGGCGGCAGTATACGGTTACATCGTGGCCGCGCCCAGCCAACCGAGGGGCCAACTCTCTCATTACCGCCTCGGCACCGCCGTAAGTGTGTGGGATGCCACGGATCCCGCAGAAGGCAATTCGGAGCCGGCGTCGCACGGTACTCAAGCCTACTTCTCCGGGTAGACGGTTGGGGTCCAAGTGGGATCAGTTCGTCACCCTTTCCAAGTAATTTCGACTACCACTCCCAAATTCTGGCGAGGGCCACGACAAGGGAACGGTTTCGTAAGCACAAAATATTATAGGCTGGCTTTGGCTTCGTCTCGGGCAGTAACGCGGCTGATGGCCGAGGCACAGGCCTGAAACACCTCTTGAACAGGAATTGTGCGCAGACAATAAGGCTGGTCAAAAAGGCAGTAGTCAAAGCACGGGCGGCACCAAAACCCCGGCTGGATGACAATCTGATGTTCAGGCCCGAGTGGCCTAAACCACGTGGGCTCCGTGGGGCCGAAAACTGCTACCACCGGTACACCCAGTGCTGCGGCGATATGCATAGGTCCGCTGTCATTGCAAATCAACAAGTTGCACCGTGCGAGCACCGCCATGAATTGGCGCATGGGAAGTGCCAATGTCCTCCGTTCAGCCTGTTCAGCCCTTGGCTTCTTTGGCTCGTGGTCCTGAAACCAAACAGTCTGGACGGGAAATTGGGCCTCCAATCTTGCGATTAGCGTCGAGAAATTTTCTTCCCCCCATTGGCGTGACTTGCTCCGCGCCCCAGGATGAACTCCGATGAGAAAATCGCCCGCGTGCACACCATGCCGTTCGAGAATCTCTTGGGCGGATTGCTCTTCGGCGGCAGTTACCTGCAATCTCGGCAGTGACTCCAATGGGGCACATCCTACATGTTCCAAGAGTCGAAGCCAGCGGTTCACAAAGTGAACGCGTTGTAAATCCGGGATCGCCTGGTCAGTCAGCAGAAACCCGCCACCCCCAAAACCATAACCAACACGCCGACTTACTCCCCCAAGCCAAAGTATGAAGTTCTCGCGGATATCTGCCCGGGCTGTGAACGCGAGATCAAAATGCTGGTCGCGCAGGAACTTAATCATCCGCAGCAGTTCCACCCAGTGGAGCGAAAAAGGATTGTACTTTCGCCATCGCGAATAGTGCTGGGCCCAGGGAACACGTACGGCAAGGATCCGGTCCACAAGTCCCTGATTTTCGAGAAGCGGTTCAGACTTGGGGCTGGTTACCATAGTGATGTTCGCATTGGGATACTGAATCCGCAGGCTTCTTAAGAACGGTATGAGCATCACCACATCACCCAGGTTCCAGTATTCCATCACCAGGATCTTATCTGCTTCGATGTCGAGTTTTTCGGGGTTGTCCAGGTCCCGGTCAGCGATCCGCACGAGCGGCCGCAGGAGAGCCTCAATGAGTCGAATCATCCGGTGCTTACGGGCGCTGATCTTTACCAGAACTGCGCGCGCCACCGCATCAGCCTCACTTTGTGAAAGGCCGCCGGAGATCGTGGGCTGAATTGTGGGGTTCACAAGCATTTACTTATGGGACCTGTCTATCTGCATCCCTGGAATTTATCTTTTGGTTGTGGGTCCGCTCGGAAAATCAAGATTGGGTGGCACCTGACGCCGCAAAGCCGCGCCATTCCTTCTGTGCAGCCGCGTAGCTTTCCAGCGTGCCGATGTCACGGTGATACTCGGTGATGAGATGAGCGTAGATTCGATTGGCGAGTAGCGGCAAAACATTGTGGCCCAAATCAACGGGTGTTTTGTCGGGAATGCTGGCCAGCAATTCCGGCCGCGCCAGAATGATTCCGCCGAAAGCCAGATTTCCAGGTGGATTTTCCGGTTTCTCAATAAACTGGCGGATGATGCCCCCGCCACCCGTCACCACAATGCCGGAGCGTTGCGGGTCAGGGACCGGGCAAACTCCCAGCGTTGCAACGCCATAGTGCCGCTCGT
>JASHSC010000518.1 GCA_030036915.1 Terriglobia bacterium | reverse complement strand
GGTGGAGCCCTTCTTGCGGGCCCGCGTAAAGCCCCTGGCGGACATTCCCCCGACCGGGAAGGAATCGGATTTTGATGCTCTGGTGCGGAGTGTCACGGCGATGTTCCAACAGGTCGTACAACTCTCTCCCACACTGTCCGACGATCTGCAAACGGTCGTCATGAATATCGACGATCCCAGCCGTCTCTCGGATTTTATCGCCGCCAATCTTCCCTCGCTTTCCAGCGTCGAAAAACAGGAACTTCTGGAGAGCATGGAGTTGAAGGTGCGCCTTGAGCGATTGAATCGGCAACTGGCGCGAGAAGTAGAGGTTCTCCAACTGCGGTCCAAAATCCAATCGGACGTCCAGGACCAAGTCACTCAGAGCCAGCGCGAGTATTATCTGCGCGAACAGATGAAGGCGATTCAGAAGGAATTGGGTGAGGCGGACGAACAGCAGGAAATCGAAGAGCTGCGAAAGAAGATTGAAGCCGCAGGCATGACCGAAGAGGCCAAAAAAGAAGCCATGCGGGAATTGGGTCGCCTTGCAAAAATGTCGCCGGCAGCAGCGGACTACCACGTGACGCGCACCTATCTGGATTGGCTTGTGGTGCTACCCTGGAACAAGATCAGTGATTCCCGCGTTGATATTACCAAGGCGAAGCAGGTGCTTGATGACGACCACTGGGACTTGGAGAAGCTCAAGGAACGCATCCTCGACTATCTTGCCGTCTTGCAGCTCAAGCCCCAGCTAAAAGGTCCCATCCTGTGCTTTGTCGGGCCCCCGGGCGTGGGAAAAACCTCTCTGGGGAAATCCATCGCTCGCGCGCTCGACCGCAAGTTCGCGCGCATGTCGCTGGGCGGAATTCACGACGAGGCGGAGATCCGCGGCCACCGGCGCACATATATCGGAGCGCTGCCGGGCCAGGTCATCCAAGGCGTGAGGCGGGCGGAAACGCGCGATCCCGTCTTCATGCTGGATGAGGTGGACAAAATCGGACGAGATTTTCGCGGCGATCCTTCCTCCGCCCTGCTGGAGCTGCTCGATCCGGAGCAGAACTCGCACTTTCGGGATAATTACCTGGACGTGCAGTTTGACCTTTCCAAGGTGCTGTTCATCTGTACAGCGAACATTCTGGACACGATACCCCCGGCGCTCCTTGACCGCATGGAGGTGATGGAGCTCCAGGGATACAGCGAAGAAGAGAAAATCCAGATCGCCATCCGCCATTTGATTCCCAAGCAGACGGTTGAACACGGGGTCATATCTCCGGAACAGATTGAGTTCACCACGCCCGCGCTGGCCAGCATGATCCGGCACTATACGCGCGAGGCGGGGGTGCGGAACCTGGAGAGGGAAATCGCCACTGCATGCCGCAAACAGGCGCGGCGAATTGCCGAGGGCAAGACGGACAAGCTCCTGCTCACGGCGGACAATCTGCGCGATTATCTGGGAATTCCCCACTACCGGCTGGAAACCGAAATCGTGGAACGCACGCGCCAGCCCGGCGTGATGGTGGGCCTGGCGTGGACCCCCACGGGCGGCGACGTTCTTTACGTCGAGGCCAATGCCATGAAGGGCAGCAAGGGATTCACGATGACCGGCCACGTGGGCCAGGTCATGCAGGAATCCATGCAGGCGGCGCTGGCTTGGGTGCGCACCCACGCGGCGGATTACGACATCGACCCGGAATTCTTCCAGTCGAAGGATATTCACATCCACGTTCCTTCCGGGGCGATTCCGAAGGACGGCCCGTCGGCCGGAGTGACAATGGTTTCCGCCCTTGTCTCCGCGCTCACTCGCCGGCCTTCGCGGCAGCGGCTCGCCATGACCGGCGAAATTACCTTGAGCGGTCAAGTCCTGCCTGTGGGCGGCATCAAAGAGAAAGTATTGGCCGCCAAGCGCGCAGGAGTGGTGGAGGTTATCCTCCCGGCTGACAACGAGCCCAATGTACATGAGGATCTAAACCCCGAAATGCTCGAGGGTTTGAAACTGCATTATGTGAAGACGATTCGTGAGGTGGTTGAGTCGGGCCTTGAAAAGGACCCCGCGCCCACTGACGTGGACCCAATGATACGTCAAGCGGCTCTGGCTCCCGCCGCCGCGGGAACACCGAATTGAGCTCGCCTTTGGGTGGCGACAACACGGATTCTGATTCTGGGGGGGCGCAAGCCTGGCTCCCCCAGGGCTTCTGCTGCTGGCCGCCTCCCATGTTAGAATTAACACCCAAATGGCAAGAATCCCTTGTGAAGAGATCGCGATGAAGATCCGAATTGCTCTTGGGATGTGGATACTCTTATCGGTAATCCCTGCGCTGGCACAACAACCCAATATTTCGGCCGAGGGTGGCCGGCCCGATGACCGCGCATCCGCTCGCATCCTCTATTGGAATTCCGCCAAGCACGGCGGAGCGGGGGAATTCGCCATCGACTACGGTCGCCCCGTTTGGAAAAGCGTTTACGAAGACCCGGCGAAATTTGACGCCATGACCAAGGGCAAGGTTTGGCGGTTCGGGAGCAATTTCTGGACCACGCTCGACACCGAACTGCCCTTGAAAATCTCCGGCAAGTCGGTTCCGGTTGGCTACTATTACCTGGGTTTGCATCGGTCAGACGATGGAGTGATGTGGTCTCTCGCCTTCATTGATCCGGCAAAGGTGCGCGCTGCCCACATTGATGCGTTCAATATCGACAAAGCTCCGATCTCTTTCGAGGTTCCTCTCTCCAACGCGAATGCTGCTTCCAAGATGGAGAAGCTCACGCTTGACCTGGCTTACCCCAAGGACAACATCCACGAGGCCACGCTGAACATAGCATGGGGCACCCTGGCCCTGACGGCGCCGATTGAAATCACGGGTATGGAATAAATCAACCCCCGCGCATGGCAGTGCCATCGCTGCGAGATGGATAAAGGGATTCCAGCAGATTTAGCGCTTGTTTCCTCAAGCGTACCCCTTTTCTTCCACGGCATGTTCCATCAAACTCATTTACTTTTCCTGCCGGAGCCACTATAAGTACGGAAACGGCGTCGAATAAATCCGCTCAAGGGGATTCAACATGTTTTGCCGGAATTGCGCGCGACAACTTGCCGATAATGCCGAGTTCTGCGTGGCCTGTGGGCAGCGACCGCTTGAGGGCTCGCGTTATTGCTCCAACTGCGGAAGGGAAATCCCCCCGAGCGCCCAAGCATGCACCCATTGCGGGGCCGGTACGGTGGCCTTCAGTGACAAAGATTTAGGCACGGCCACCGTGCTCTCCATGTTTTTGGGAGTTTTCGGCGTCGACCGTTTTTACCTCGGCTATACGGGGCTGGGAATCTTGAAATTATGCACTTTTGGCGGATGTGGGATTTGGGCCATCGTGGATAAATTCCTGATCATCTTCAAGAAAATTCCTGATGCTCAGGGCCGGCCCTTGAGGTATGTCAACCCGAACCCCGCGAGCGATAAGGAATGGGTGGTTGCCGTGTTGCTCTCTTTCTATCTGGGTTGGTTGGGCGTCGATCGCTTCTACTTGGGCCAAGTCGGTTTGGGTTTGCTGAAACTCTTCACTCTCGGTGGATGCGGAATCTGG
>JASHSC010000051.1 GCA_030036915.1 Terriglobia bacterium | reverse complement strand
TGGTGTGCTCGAACTATACCCAAAGACGTGAAGGCGTGGGAGTCCGAAGGTTGCAGCTTGGTTGCGATCTCGAGTTCTTGAGCGGCCTCGGGGAGCCGGTGCAAATGGCCAAACGAGATGCCGAGGTCGAAGTGCGCGAGCGCGTTGCCAGGGTCCACACGCAACGCACTTCTGAAATGCTCAATTGCCAAGCCATTCTCGTGCAGCGTCTGGAGGACTAAGCCGGCCTCGATTTGCACCATAACTAGTGCGGGATCATTTTTAGCGATGCGCTCCAGCCCGATAGCAGCAGCGCTCGGGTCACCATGGTTCTCCAGATCCACAAGCCTCTGAACCTGCCGGTACAGTAATATGGTGTCCTTAGGGTCAGGGAGTGATGGGTCAAATCGGGCCTCATTGCTGGAGAGCAAACGGCCTCCAACATATCCCAAGCTCTTCAACTGTTCCAATACGTCGGGGTTGACGGGCTCTGCCTTTGGCCCGTTCGCCATTGTGCCAAGTAAGTTGCCCAGGGTCCCTTGCAGGTTGTTGGCAATTGCCTGAGCGGTGTGAATGAGGTTGTGGGTCTCGGCGGGATCTTTGCGAAAGTCGTACAACTCAGGTCGCGGGGCTTTGATATAAGTGAACTGGCTGTCACGGAGAGCATATATCGGCGCGCTGTGAAAATGCCGATAAGGATACAAGGTTTCCGAGTATGCGGGTAGCGCGGGCCGCTCTTGTCCGTCGATGTCTGGCTCCAGGCTACGTCCTTGGAAAGACGGGGACGCGGGAACTCCAAGCAGAGCGCAGGCCGTAGGAGCGATGTCAATTAAGCGGGAAATGCTGCCTATCTTCTTCCCCGCATATCGACGATCAGGGAACCGAACGATTAGGGGAACATGGGTGGTGCTCCGATAGAGCAGAAACCCATGACTCCATTCACCATGGTCGCCTAAGCTCTCTCCGTGATCAGCGGTAATAATGAGCAAAGTACGATCCGCATCGCCTTGGCGGATCACATCTTCCCAGAGCTTACCGATCAAGTTATCAACGTAAGCGAGTTCGCCGTCATAAAGTCGTCCCGAAAAGCGGGCCCGCCAAGATGCCGGCATGAGGTAGGGACCGTGCAGGTCGTAGAAATGGACGAACACAAAGAAACGATTTGCGGCGTGGTTGGTTATCCACTGCGCAGCCGCTGCCTCTACTTGGTCGCCCCGGATTTGGATTGTGCCGGGATCCGCGCCTGCATACCGGTGCAACAGGAATTGTCCCCAGTATTGGTTAAATCCACGTGCTAATCCAAATCGGCGATCCAGGACAAAAGCTCCGATAAACGCTGCGGTTTGGAAGCCGTGTGCTTGCATCTGTTCGGCCAGTGTTGGTATCGACGAGGGTAACACCTCTCCGTTATCGCGAACCCCGGTTGCCGGAGGATATCTGCTGGTGAATAGTGACACGTGGGCGGGCAAAGTAAGTGGAACTGCAGTGTAGACCTGGTCAAAGACAACTCCCTCCTTTGCCAGGCCGTCTAGTACGGGAGTAACCGAGCGGTACCCATAAGAGCCAAGATGATCAGCACGGAGAGTATCGACGGAAATGAGAAGAAGATTCCACTGGGGGTTTCCCTGACCGAGTACGCAAAACGGTTGTGACGCGAAGATTAGCGCCACGAATGATGCAAGCAAATAACGAATCCATCGTGGGAGGGTCACGGCATCCTGCCGGCTTGTTGATTTGGCCTCTCTTCGTCGCGCGCGGGACGCCGCTGGGTGCCTAAGAACTTCGTGCTCCGTCATCCTATTTGGAGGCACGGGAGAGTTCATAAATCTCAATACGGCTCGTGGCGGTGCGATCCTCTGACCAAGTCTGGCAGTGTGAGATAACTCAAGTGAGGAGTCATGCGTGAATTGATTCTCTGTCTCTTCCAGTTCTGTTTCGCTCCTTGTTCCAACGATGAACGAATCCCGGCTAGTTTATCAATGCGATCGCAAATTTTCTACAGTAGATTGTGACACACGAGACCGCGTCCAAAGCGACAAAGCGTATCCATCGACACCTTTCCAAGTATTTCGACTTGATAAATCGCCACACGCTGCTCTCGAACCCCAGATACGGAAAGCACCCGCGCCCACGCAATTCCTTCAAAAGCATTATCGTTAGGGTAATCGCCAGTCGGGTTTTGTCCCGAAAATCTATCTTGAAAAAACCTCTTGACAGCCCCTTAGACATGAGATATCATATGTCATACGTCTTGAGGTAAAAATCACCAAAGGGGGTCGTTATGGTCAAAGCAACGGGGTTGCTGCTTAACTTTGCAATTCGCTGCACGGTCTTACTAATGTTGGCCACTGCGGCTCTCTATGCCCAGGTTGACACGGGAGCCGTGAGCGGAACCGTCAGCGATACGAGCGGTGCGGTGATTCCCGGCGCTCTCGTGACACTCACCAATGAAGGGACTTCCTTCTCTATTTCAAAGGTTGTCGGTTCGGACGGCTCTTACCTCTTCACGCCAGTCAAAATCGGGATATACAGCTTGATCGTCAAGTACCAAGGATTTGAGACAGAAGTTCGTCCACACGTCCCCGTCAACATTCAACAGCACGTTGTCTTGGATTTTACGCTCCGCCCGGGGGCTGTGACTCAAACGGTTCAGGTGACCGCAGCCGCTGCTTTGCTGCAAACAAAAGATGCGTCGGTGGGTCAAGTGGTGGGGGCAAGCGAAGTGAACGACCTCCCTCTGGAGGCCGGAATTATACTTTTCTTGCCCAACTCGACGCAGGGGTGACTAAAGTCCAACAAACCACGCGTGGGCTCCAAAGTAGCGGGAGTTTTGAGGCGAACGGCGTCTCATATAACATGAATGATTACAGGCTAGACGGAGTTGATGATAACAACTACTCGGATGGCTTTACGGGAGCCGTCCAGTACGCGACTTTGCCTCCTATCGACGCTATCCAGGAGTTTAAAATCCAAACGAGCAATTACAGCGCTGAGTTTGGTCGCGCAGCTGGTGGCGTGCTGAACGCCTCTCTAAAGACCGGGACAAATCAATTGCATGGGGACGCGTGGGAATTCGTACGGAATAGCAGCCTCGACGCCGCAGATTTTTTTGAGGATGAGGGGGGTCTCCACAAAGGCGCATTTCGTCAGAATCAGTTCGGCGCTACGGTTGGCGGACCTGTGGAAATTCCCCATCTTTACAATGGTCGGGACAAGACTTTCTTTTTTGGTGACTACGAAGGATATCGAGTCCGTCAAGCCGTAGTTTATACTGAGTCGGTTCCTACAGCGGCAGAAGTTCAAAGTGGATTCACGAACTTTCAAGATTTGATAACTGGTCAGACTGGCACCCACAAGGATTTACTTGGAAGGGTATTTCCATCAGGAACTATCTTCGATCCTGCAACCACGCGCCCAGTAAGTACTGGAGAAACCGATCCTGTAACAGGGCTTGTTGCTACAAACAATGGTTACGTTCGTGACCCCTTTCCGAGTAACCTCATACCGGCGTCGCGATTGGACCCTATCGCCTTAAAAATTATGGCCCTTTACCCGCTGCCGACGAACGGTAACCTCTTTAACAACTTCGTCGACAATCCAATGCGAAGCGTTGACTATGATGAATTTGATGTGCGCATGGACCATAACTTCAGCAGTAAGGACACAATGTTCGGGCGGGCAAGCCAGCGCTCGGCGCCATCGTTCACCCCCACGCCCTTCGGAGGGCTTGCGGATGGGTTCCCAACCAATTCGCAAGGAAGCGGTCAATTCGTTGCCTTTACTGCGACAGTGAGTGAAACTCACTCGTTTTCCGCAACCACTGTCAATGAGGCCCACGTCGGGTTCGACCGCATACACGGTTTGACCGAAACAGTCGTTGCCAATGAGCTAGGTATTCCTCAGCAATATGGTTTCCCTGGGGTCCCGCAATATCCAGGGAATGGCGGTTTACCCCAATTCTATATCGGGGACCTTGACGCCATCGGCGAGCATGGCTACCTCCCCGCTGGTGAATTGGGCGGGAACTGGCAGGCCAACGATAATTTGACTACGATTCGTGGTGCACACACCCTGAAAGTCGGATTCCAATTCATGCATCCCAGAGACGTCGAGACAGATGTGCAATGGACTCGCGGGAAATTTACCTATACGGGGGAATACACCTCGGTACCTGGCGTTGGGGATGCCAGCACAGGGACTGCGCAGTTTTTGCTGACGCCGGTCACGGCTACAGTTCCGGGAGGTATCAACTTTGTCGGAGGCACCGACAGCGTAAAGGATGGAAACTGGAGTGAGCCCGATGTCCGTTGGAACTACATTGGTTTCTATGCGCAGGACGACTGGAAGGTTTTACGGAAGCTGACTTTCAACTTTGGGCTGCGGTGGGAGTATTACGGGTCAGCTTATGAACGGTACGGCATGCAAGCCAATTTCTTGCCGGGGGAGGTCGGCGCGCAAGCGCAGTATTTGGTGCCCGCGCGGCAATGTTCGGGTAGGGCCTCGCAGGCTTTCATCAACCTGCTGCAAGCGTCGGGC
>JASHSC010000517.1 GCA_030036915.1 Terriglobia bacterium | reverse complement strand
GCTCTGCATATCGTTAATTATCTATATCTTACATGAGTATAACGCGAAAATGCAAGGATTTATTGGAGTTAACGTTGATAAAGGGCAATTACCCGGTAGTCTGCAAGGGTCCTCATTTAACCATTGTGTTTTCTGTCAGTTATGGGCAACCTGGAGCACATTAAGTCTGTAACGTTGGCCAAATGTTGGCAACCCATATTTCCCAATTGGCCAGCGTCCTGGTTGTTCATATATCAGCCGAACAGAAGAATTGCTAGAACCCTATGATTTCTAACTCAGTAACCTCCGGGTATAAGCCGGTCCACTGCCGCGTTCTTGTGGACCGACGCAGAAGCCACCGGCTTTACTTCTTCAAGTCGCTTCAATTCGTACGCGGCTTTGTTGGCGGCCTGCAGATATGAACGCGCAGCGGCTTCAACCACGTTGTGGCTTGTGCATTTTCCGCCGAACTCCCGGCCTTCGAAGCGCGCGCGAATGCGAATCTCCGCGACGCCGTCGGTGCCGGGACCCACGGTGTGTACGGAGAAGTCGCAAATGGTTCCCGGCAGGCCGGTGATGCGGTCGATTACTCGGAAGGCAGCGTCGCATGGACCTTCACCCGTGGCGGAATCATGAAATGTTTTCCCGTCCTTCTCAAGTTCCACAGTCGCCGTGGCGCGGCCGTCATTGGATGAAACACTCTGGAAAAGTTTGAGCGCGAATGTTTCGGGAAGATGCTGAAATCCGTCACTCATGATGCCGAGCAGATCCTCGTCATAGACGCTTTTCTTGCGGTCCGCCAATTGCGTGAAAAGCGCATAGGCGCGTTCGAGCTCCGGCTTGGTCAGTTGATAGCCCAGCTCCTCGTAGCGCTTGGCCAGTGCGTGTCGGCCGGAGTGTTTTCCCAAAACGATTGAATTTGAAGGCATCCCCACCGTCTTCGGCGAAATGATTTCGTAGGTGATGGCATTTTTCAACACGCCGTCTTGGTGGATTCCCGCTTCATGGGCAAAGGCATTGCGCCCCACGATGGCTTTGTTGCGCTGCACGGAGACGCCGGTCAGGCGAGTCAGCATGCGGCTGGAAGCGTAGAGCTCCTCGGTGCGAACTTCCGTAAAGACGGGCAGGACATCGCGGCGCACGTGGATGGTCATCACCACTTCTTCCAGCGCCGCATTGCCGGCGCGCTCGCCGATGCCGTTGATCGTGCATTCCACCTGCCGCGCGCCGCCGCGAATCCCCGCCAGCGTATTGGCCACGGCCATTCCCAGGTCATCGTGCGTGTGCGTGCTGAGAGTCACGTGATCCATGCCCGGCACGCGCGTCTGCACATCGCGAAACATCTGCTCATACTCCGGCTCCAGGCAGAAGCCCACCGTATCGGGCAGGTTCAGCACGGTGGCGCCGGCCTCCACCGCGGCGTGGCAGCATTCGATCAGGTAGGCACGATCGGTGCGGCCCGCATCCTCCGGCGAAAACTCCACGTCCTGGCACTTCGATTTTGCGTGCCCCACCGCCCAGGAGATCATTTTGAGAATTTCTTCGCGCGTCTTGTGCAGCTTGTATTGCAGATGAATGTCGGAAGTGGCAAGAAAGGTGTGGATGCGCGGCCGCGCTGCGCCCTGAAGGGCCTCCCAGGCGCGATTGATATCCTTTTCATTCGCGCGCGCCAGCGCTGCGATGATCGGCTGCCGGATCTCCGCGGAAACGGCCTTGACCGCTTCGAAGTCGCCCTCGGAAGCAATGGGAAATCCCGCTTCCAGAATGTCCACGCCCAGGCGCTCAAGCTGGTGCGCCATTTCGATTTTTTCGGGAAGGTTCATGCTGCAACCCGGCGATTGTTCGCCGTCGCGGAGTGTGGTGTCGAAGATGAAGACTTTGTCAGGCATGCTCCCTCCTCAGGCAGTGGGTTCGGGCTGGTCGCCCGGTGCAGACACCGGGCGACCAAGCGCTCAAAAGCAATTTTCCGACCGGTCGGTAGGTGAAGTCAAGCCCTTATTTCCGTCGGTGGCGGTTCACTTGACGAACTGCAATTTTGGCAGGCTGGCGCAGAGCGCAGCTCTGCGTTTCGTCGTGAGTATCTTTTCCTCTTACCAAATAACCTTGAGCCCTCTATAAAGCTCGAATGCATGATCGCAAGTGACGACGGGAATATTCTCCGCGAGAGCCTGCGCGACGATTTGGCGATCGAACGGATCGGAATGGTGCGGTGGCAAAGTAAACAAACCAAGCGCGTGCTCGGCGGTGTAAGGCAGGATGCGAAGGTCGAGCGCCTCGACTGCCTGTCGAGTTAAGTTTTCGGAAAGCCTGAGTTTTCCTCGCGAATTCTTGATGGCTATTTCGGAAATGGATATGGCGCTGAGCTCCAGGATATTTGCAGGGTTCTCCAACGCTGCCCTCGCACGCTTGCTGAGGCTTTCGGGGGATTCAACGGCCAGAATCAGAGCGACCGTATCCAGTAGCAGGCGCACGTTATTCCCGCCCCTCCAAAAACGCGTCCGCCTCTTCGTTGGTCATGGGCTTCCACCAGTTCGGGTCAAGGATTTCGATCTGACCCCTCAGGGTTCCCAGCTTCCTCTTCCCGCCCATGGGTGCTTTTGTTCGCACGATGTCCACGACCGGTGTACCCCGCCGGCAGATGGTGACAGGTTCGCCGCCCTCCGCCGCCCGGATCAGTTTGGGGAGTTTGTTCTTGGCCGTTGCCACACTGACCTTCATGGCGAAGATTATAGCCATGTTAAATAGCTATTGTCAAAGAGGATTCCAACTCTATGTCCCACAGCCGCTGGCGCGCGTGCTTTTTTCCCATCCAGTCCGCTTGCGCATATAATACACGGCTCGGGTTTTGCGTTGGAAAACCATTCGAGGAGCGGCATTCATGTTCAAGCTCGTGTTGTTGCGGCACGGTGAAAGCGTTTGGAACAAGGAGAATCTGTTCACAGGCTGGACGGACGTGGGGCTGAGCGAAAAAGGGCTTCAGGAAGCCGCGGAGGGGGGCCGCCAGCTTCGCAAAGAGGGATTTGTTTTTGACGTTGCCTACACTTCGGTTCTGAAGCGCGCTATCAAGACGCTCTGGCTGGCGCTGGAAGAAATGGATCAGATGTGGATTCCCATTCACAAAACCTGGCGATTGAACGAGCGCCACTATGGCGCCCTGCAAGGACTGAACAAGGCGCAGACCACGGAGAAATATGGCGAAGCGCAAGTAAAAATCTGGCGGCGAAGTTATGACATGCCGCCGCCGGCGCTGACCGCCGATGACGATCGCTACCCGGGCAAGGACCTGCGCTACGCCGGCCTGAGCGCCGCGGAATTGCCCCTGACCGAGTGCCTGAAGGACACCGTGGCGCGCACGCTGCCTTATTGGCATGAAACCATTGCGCCCGCAGTGCGCTCCGGAAAGCGCGTGGTGATTGCCGCGCATGGCAACAGTCTGCGCGGCCTGGTGAAGTATCTCGATAATGTTTCGGAGCAGGAGATCGTGGGATTGAATATTCCCACCGGGATTCCATTGGTCTATGAGCTTGATGGGAACCTGAAGCCGCTGCGCCATTATTACCTGGGCGACCCGGAGGCCGTCGCGCGCGCCGCGCAGGCCGTTGCGGATCAGGCGAAGCGCAAGGGGTGAGGCTCGCCTCCTTCTTGGTGGCGCTCTAGCGAGATTCTCAAAGTATGACGACGAAACATTCCGTAGCGCGGGCATCTCGCCCGCTGTGGCAGGGGCGTCCCCGCCCATGCGCACGGCCAAGATGGCAGTGCCACGAAAACCGCGCTGCGGCGCTTCAATAGGCGCCTAGTGCCGCAAGAAGCGCGAGGGCATCGCTCAATTCATCTTGACGATCTTGGCGTCGCTCGGGGCGTTCAATTCGAAAATGGAATTGGCCAGATCGCGGTTCTTCTTGACGCTGGAGTAGCGCACCAGCAGGTAATCGCCGTCGGGTTGGAAGAACTTCTGCTGCGTGGGCAGCCACGATTCTTCGCTGATCCACATCTGAATCTTGGTAAATTGACTGGAGGCGGACTTGCGGGGCACAAGCTCCAGAAGCACGTTGGTATCGCCTTCCAGATCCTCCTCGCGAAGATACTTCACATCGTAGGACTTCTTAAGGTCCCAAGGATCAGCGCCGAAACCCAGGAGAAGGATTTGCTGCATCGCGTCGCTTTTCTGGCTAAGGTCGTATTCCTGAATCTGCTTGATTTTGGGGAGATAGAATTCGCCCCGGTTCTTTTTGAGGAGAAGTATCTTGGTGTCGGGTTTTTGAATGTCCAGGCGGATCTCCGGGGTTTTGCCTTTGCGGAAATAGAATAGACCTGATTCGGTGGACGTGTCGTTCACCAGCACTGTGAACTTGGTGTATTGCAGGACGGCGTAAACGGTCTTCAGGTTTTTGGACGCTTCCTTCATCTGATCGAGAATCTGTGTCAAATCGCCAGGATGCTTGCGCGCGCCCGCCGGCGGGGCGAGCGACAACACCAAGGCTGTGGCCAATAGCACGCGCACACCGGATTGGAAAGAGTTTCGCATCGATTCCCAAACTAGCGAGTCACAACCCTGCAGGCCGCATTGGCCCGACAAAAACATCACACTGGAGGTGGGGTTATTCCTCCACAAGTACAGTATAGCTCAGGATGACTTGGTGGCGGTCCCTTACCGTATCAATGGACTTCACAATGAAGGGGCTGTGGATGTGCTCCTTGAGGATGACGGGAATGGCGTCTTCGGGTTTCTGGCCGTCCACCAATCGAGGGTCGACCAGGTAGCGCACTTCGTGATTGGCGCGCCCAACCTCAATAATACCCTGGAGATGGCGGATGTCGGTGAGCTGCAAAGTGGGACGGTCATTGAACCAGACGCGAGGGGAAAGAAAGATAAAGGCGAGAATGGCCGCGACAATCAGGTCATATTGCCAACTGCCCCGCTCGTAGGCCCAGAAGACGCTACGCGAGATCACCAGCCGAATACCAGCCCCCACTTTGCGGAAGACCGACTTTTCGGGCGGGGCGGGAGCGGGGGTGGGAGGAGGATCAACCGCGGGTTCGTGAACTTCAGAGCTTGGGACCATAAAGCGTACCTGAGAAAATAGCGGGAAATCCGGCAAGAATCAATCTGAAATAATTCGTCCGTCGCGCATGCGGATGACTCGATTAGCGATTCCGGCGGCTTCAGGATTGTGGGTGATCATCAGGATGGTCTGGCGGAAAGTGCGGTTGAGTTCGCGCAGCATATCGAGCACGACCTGGGAGTTCTCCGTATCCAAATTGCCCGTGGGTTCGTCGGCGAGCAGGATTTTCGGCTCGCAAATCACCGCGCGCGCAATCGCCACGCGTTGCTGCTCGCCGCCGGAAAGCGCATAGGGGCGATGCTGGAGTTTCTTCTCGATTCCCAGCATGCGGGTTATAGCTTCGAAGCGGTGTGGGTTGAATCCATTGCCCTGAATGTGCTGGGCAATGGCGATATTGTCGCGCGCGGAAAGCGTGGGCAGAAGATTGAAGCGCTGAAAGACGAAGCCGATTTTGTGCCGGCGGAAGCGCGTGCGGTCGGAGTCGGACATCAAACGAAAATCGTTGCCGTCAATGCACACCTGGCCTTCGGTGGGGCCGGTGAGGCCGCCCAGAATGTGCAGCAGCGTGGATTTTCCGCACCCCGAAGGTCCCACCACCGCCACGAATTCGCCCTCCTGCACGACTAAGTCAACGCCCCGTAACGCCGGGACGTCAACTTTGCCGAGGCGGTAAGCCTTGGTCAGCGATTTGACGGAGATGATGGGTTCCACGGGTTCCTTGCGTTCTTGAAAGTGTGAAATTATCGGCTCGTAGGGGCGGCCCTTGTCGCAGCTCCCGCCCGGGCGGGACAGCCACGAGGGTTGCCCTTACGAACTGCGTAATTAGCGCCAGGGCACCCTAGCGCAGACGCGCGCATGACCTCGGCGGTTACTCATACGCAAGCGCGTCCACAGGATCAAGCTGGGCGGCGCGCAGGGCCGGGTAAAAAGACCCCAGGATGCTGCCCAAGAGCGCCAGGCATGCGGCGTAAAATCTCCAATCCCATGTCAATTCAACAGGCAATGTGGGGAAAATGCCGCCCATGACTTTTCGCAGAATCACCGCACCGATGAACCCCGCCAGGATGCCTACGGCAGTTAAGAATGTCGCCTCTCTCAGGATGACCGAGATGATGTACGTCTTGGATGCCCCCAGTGATTTGAGAATGCCGATTTCGCGTGTGCGCTCCGTGATGGTGGTGTACATGGAAAGGAAAATGACCAGGAAACCGATTCCCACGGCGAGGGCAATCATCACCGTGATGAAATAATTCAAGCCCGGAATATTGTTGGACGTCATCAACGACATGTACTCTTTGATAGGCAGGATGGTGTATCCATGCAGCAGCGTCTTGAAGTTGTCACTGACCTGATCGGTGTAGGCAGGATCAGTACATTTGACGAAGAAGGTGGTGGCTTTGTCCGGAGACCCTGTCAGATCCTGCAGGGTGGCGAGGGGGATGAACCGTCGCGCGCCCTTGCCATGTTCAACGATGCCTGCCACGCGGAAGTCATGGTTCAGCACGTTGATGGTGCTTCCCACCTTCACGTGCTTCGCGTTGGCGTAGATATCGTCCACCAGAATGTCGTAGGGCGCCTGGAAGGGCCCGCCGGAATGATAGACGAATCCGCCGGAGACGGCATTGAAGCTTGTTAGGTCAATGCCGTAGATGAGGTCCAGCGATTGCGCATCGTTTACGTGAATATAGACAGGGGCAACGGCCAGCACGCGGGGCATTTCCGCCAATCTTTCGCCGATTGCAACCGGCATGGGTGCCTCGCCCAAGCCAAGCATGAAGGACGCGCCGGGTGGCCGCACCAAAATGTCTGCGCCCACGCCCTCCACTCGCCTTGCGCTGTCATTCACCAACCCGTGGCAAAGCCCCACCACCAGAATCACCATGGCCACTTCAATGGCCACGGCCAGCACGCTTACCGCCGTGCGAATGGGCCGGTGCAGCACATTGGACACAATCAGCTTATTGACCAACGGGGTGTTCCTCGGACTTATCGGCGGTCAAATCCACCAGTTCCGATCCCTCGGGCCTTTTCAATTCAAACTTGTCCGGCGGAATCGGGTCATTGAATTGCGCCTTCTCAACGGTGATGGCGAGTTCGTAATCCTCAGCGGGGCGGGTTATTTCGATGTGCGTGGGGTATTGAATTCCCTGGAAGTCCTGGTAGTCGGAATAGCGCACGTCCTCCGCGTAGGAGCCGTCGGGCTCGTAGAATTGGATGCGCGCTATTTGCAGGTCCGACCTGTCAAACCAAACTATGCGGCTGAGCGACACGGGGCGCCCGGGGGTCGTATCGTCAATGTAAACCGCATAATACCGCCGCCGCTCCCTGCGGCTTTGATTTTCGACGCGGTAGGAGGGCGATTCGTGCTCCTCATCGATGGGGGGGACGGTCAGCGCCTCCGAAATGTGCTGCGGCCGCAGATTCTCAAGCGCGTTTTTGGTAGCGTGGTGGAACGTGTTCTTGCCAATGATAAATTTGTGCTTGGAAGGAATGTTGAGTCGAAATTCCTCGCCGTTTGAAACCATGTCAAAGATCGTGGTCCGAATCAGCGGTGCCAGCCCCAGCAGGTGAATGTCCGACGGCCTTTGCAACAGGATGTAGCCCGTCACATCGTGATACTCCGTCAGTGAACCGGAATAAACCGACCCTGCCGTGGGCGCCAGGTCGACTGTCGCCTTCAAGGTTCGAATCCCTGCGCTCCAGGCATTTATCTTGTCGACAAGTTGAGCGAGAGTCGCTTCTTCAGGTGGGTTCTGGTCAGGGGCGTGGATGTGCGCCACCTTCCGCACCAAGCACCCGGGCGTGGCCAGGAGCAGCGCGGCGATAACGGATACCGAGAATGCCCTTGCTCTCTCAATCGTTTTTGTTCGCAAGCGTCACTTTCCAATCTAACAAACGCTGTGAAATGTGTCAATGAGCTGAACCCTAAGCTCCACTAAACCTCATGAACTCGCCGGCGGCCAAAAAGTTACGCCGACAGGACCTATTTCAGCTTTCACCATCCCCCTCCGTACTTTGTCTCCTAAATGTGGCAGCCGGGTTGTATCGCATGGTTCTAACTCGATGAGTTTTCATCGCTGCTGCCCGAATTCCCGACTTTAGCTTCCTCATTCACCCAGATAGTAGGCATGCACGGTTACAAACTCCGTCTTATTTTGGGTGGTCGCTCACTGGATGGTCGCTGGGCCAGAATATTTTGACGGACCCTTAAGACTTATTCGGAGGTCAACTTTACCCCGCAGGCATGAATTGATCGAATTGCGGTGAGTGGGCCTAAAATAAAATGAGGGGGAAGCAATCTCCCCCCTCCAAGCGTCGGGTCTTGGGTCTAAACTCCGAGCCGCTGCTGGCTACCCTCTAGGTATGTCCGACATCGGCTCGATTACGCATAGAGCAAGCCGGATTCCAACTAAAGCCAAATCTCCTCCTGGTTCGCAGCACTTGTAACTCCTTAATCGCAAATAAGATATTCGAGATGTGCGAGAGGTTGACGCCAAACACGAGGACCATGGCTATAAAATTCTTCTATATTTGAAATTCTAAATACAGAATTCTGCAAAAAATCGGTGGCAAAAGAGACGCTTGATACCCGCTTGCATTGTCAGATGACCTTCGTGCTTGGATGACAATATGTCCCAGAATTAACCTTTTCGATATGATCCGTTAGTTATCTGCCCGCACCGCATTTGGCGTGATTCAAGAGTAGAGTTCAAGTGGATGAAGCGTACTCCTGCTAATCTTGTTGACGGGTTTGCTATCAGGCGTGCTATCCTAACTCGCGAAATGCCCTGCTCGTTCCTGAGTAACACGTTGCTCTCCGCTTCTGCTCATTTAAGTTGTCACTTTGAGATGATAGTTCGGTGCCAAGTCGCCGGGAAACGCCTGAGCGTTTGTCCACAAACTCTCCTGGCTGAATATGATTGATATCCACTGTCACCCTTTGCCGGGCGTAGATGACGGAGCAAGGTCGCTTGAAGAGGCGGCCGAAATGTGCCGCATGGCGGCAAAGGACGGCATCACGCATCTGGTGGCGACCCCGCACAGCAATTACAGCTACACGTTTGATCCCGGTCTCAACCGGCAACTCATTCGGGAGATCCAGGAAAAGGTCGGCGAGAAGCCCCGGCTGCTGCTGGGCTGCGACTTTCACCTTTCATATGACAACATTCAGGTCTGCTTGCAGGACTCACGAGATTTCACCATTAATCAAACGCCATATCTCCTGGTTGAGCTCCCCGACCAGTTCATTCCCGAGAATCTCAATCGCGTCTATTACGAAATCCAGGTGGCTGGGCTTAAGCCGATCATCACGCACCCGGAACGGAATCCGCTCCTCCAGCGCAGGCCGGAGGTTCTTGAGCACTGGGTTTCCCTCGGTTGCCTGGTGCAGCTGACGGCGCAATCTTACACGAACGGTTTCGGCTCAAGGGCTCGTAAGGTTGCGGAACGATTAATCGACGCGGGCTCAGTTCACTTTTTTGCCACCGACGCGCACGACCTGAAGCGGCGTCCGCCGATTCTTTCCCGCTGTTACGACAGGGTGGCGGAGGAAAAAGGGCAGGAAATCGCCGACCTGCTTTCGCAGCAAAACCCCGAAGCCGTCATCAACGGGCGCCCTCTGCCGCCTCAGCCGGACGCCGCGGAATTCAAGGCCCGGGGGCTTAAGCGGCGCTGGTTTTCCTTCATCACCGGCAAGTAAGTTGAATCCCAGGCGTCTTCATTTCATCCGGCAATCAAAAGTCCTGCCGCCGATTTCCAGGCTCATGCTGCCTTGCCGTGGGATTACATTCGCCTGCCGGATGGGTTGATTCGCTTCCGTGGTGATAAGCGCGCCGCCGACCCAGGGCAATTCCACCTCCGCCCAATCGAGAATCAGGACCGCAGAGGCAAACTTGATTCCGAATTCCGGTGAATACCAGCCGGGGAATTGCGCATCATCCCCGCGCGAAACGGAAGCCTGCGGCCTCGCGCCGCCCACCGGAATTACCTCGATGCTGCGACCGCGGCTGCGCGCCAAGATTCGATGCTCTCCCGTGATAATTTCAAACGTGGGATAGAAGTGCATCAAACTCGTGCAGCGGTGAACCCCTTGTCCCTCGAGCCAATCCAGAATCAGCCAGTCGTGATTCCGCAAGCGAAACCAGGCGCGGCGGTGCTGAATTCCCAGATGCAGAAACCCGGGATCACCAAGCAGCAGGCGGGCGCAATCGCCCGGGAATTCCAATTCCACATCGGGCGAAGCCGTCGCGCCCTGCCACTGCGGGTTGCGCCCATCCACCAAAAGGAGATTATGGGCGCGAGCGCTCGGGAAGTAGGCCGATTCCTCCGGCGAGAATCCTCCGGAATCCACCACCACGCGATGGTCATTCAGCGTGAGCTCGTAGCTCGAGAAGTCCTGGTGCTCTTCCGCCGATTGCGGCAGGTGCGCAGCGACCATCAGCACTGAGTCTTGCGAGCCGACCAGGCGCAGGATTTCGCTCGCTGCGTCCGCGTGGTCGCGTGGAGGGCAGGCGAGTTCCTGCAGGCTCTCGTATCGTCGCTTGCCGTCCTCGCCCAGCCAGAGGTGAGGCAGAATGCCGAATCTCCCTGCGTGGCATTTCCACTCCGGGCTATCGAGCAATACCGCCGCGAGCGCCGCGAGGTCCGAGAGATCGTCGTGATTCAGCCGCGCCTTGGGACCAAGCAGCGGCAGCGCCCCGTTGGGCATCAGCAGCGATTCCAATTCGTCCAATGAGGCGCGCAACTCGCCCTGCAGCCACGCCGAGTCCGCGCTGGGAGTTGAAAGAAGAGCCCATTCCGCGAGCGCTCGCGCCCTCTCCAGGCAGGCATTTGGCCACGGTTCGGCCCGGGCACCTGCCAGTGCGCTCCGGAGGAGATCAAGGCCTGCATCGCGAGCTTCGCGCGCCTTGCTTCCGGCAAAAAACCGGCCGGCGCAGAGAAGCGCGCGGGAAGCGTCCAGCCGGGCGGCGGGCAGGGAATCGAGCTGGCTGAGCAGAAATGCCAGTTGCAAAGCCAGGCTCTTCGCCACCAGATCGCGGAATTGCGCGTCGCCCTCCCAATTGCTGCGCGCGGAATCCGCCGCGAGCATCCAGTTGCGCACTCGCCTGGCTAGAACCCACGCCTGCCAGCCCGTTCCGGCGGCCGGCGGATTCGCCGCGATCCAATCCGCGATGAGGTAGCGCAAGTGGCGCGCATATTTCTCCTCGCGCGAAATGCGGAAGGTGACGGCCAGCTCCAGCGCGTAGTCGAAGGAGTGAAGTTCGGCGCGCCAGCCCGCGCTTTGCCGCGGCTCCCAATCGATGCCCGCGTCGAAGGTTTGCGATGAATCGAAGAACGTGAAGCGGTTGCCGAGCGTCTGTCCCGTGCGGCCGTAGAGGTCCAACAGATCGTCATTCAGTGCGGGAGCAATTTCTCGGACGTGGGGCGAGGAGAATCGCGGAATGGGCGCGCGCGCAAATCCCGCGGCGGAGATTTCCAGAAGCGTGCCCGTGAGCCCCGGCAACGCGCTAAATGCCCAGCGTATTGCCGCGAGTTTCGCGAGCGCACGCCCGGCGCCGAAGCGGCGCTCCAGGCCGTCCAGATTGGCGGATTCCGTGCTAATCCACATCCGTCAACCAGTGACGCGGTGGCTGCAACCCCTTCTTCAAAAATGCGTCGATCTTGCCGGCGTTGTACTTGTTCCCGTGCTCAAAAGGGTGAGTGGGTTGCGAACGCAACAACACGCCCTTGGAATCCAGAACGAAGAAATGCGGGTATGCCGGAATTTTCGGATATTTGGAGAGGAATGCTTCGTTCGGATTTTCCTTGCTGTAATTCACCTTCACGGTCACGTAGTTCTCATCCCGCTCGCGCACCAGTTGAGGATGCTTGTCGAACGTCTGGTCCATGATGTTGCAATAGATGCACCAGTCGCCGCCCACTTCCAGTAGAATCTTCCGATGCGATTGCGTCGCGAGGGTGATTGCCGCTTGCAGATCCTTTGCGGGGTCGCGCGTGGCGTCGTAGCTAAGTGTTTCCTCCGCGGACTTCGCATCAATCGACTTCTTGCTGCCCCTTGCGCTAAGGGAATCTCCAATCAACAGGAAAACGCACAATGCCAAAACCAAATTCCTTCCTGTTCGAACGTCTTGCACGAACATGCCTCCTGGGATGAAGCGTAAGTGCCAACTCTGACTGCGAATCCTACCAATCCGGCACAGCGCGAGGCAAGGAATTTGAGGAGAGGCCTGAGCCGGCAAAATCGTTGGATGCCTCCAGTGGAAATTGGGTGGGTTGCCGAGCTCGGCTCAGGCAAAACTGCTGGTCACTGCCCCTGTTGCGGATAATCGGTTGGGCTCAGAATAATACCTTGTTTTCAGCAAGATGTTCTGATGAAAGGGATAAAGTTAGCATTTTCAATAAGTTATCCTGAAACCCAAGGTGATCTTTTTTTGACCTTGCGCTATCAATTTATTTGGAAATTTGATCTTCCCCGCGAGGTGGTTCTCCTCGCCGGCGACCGATAATGTGGTCGAAAGCATTGAAATCCGCGCGCGCTTTCCCGTCCGCAAAGAATCGAGCTGTGCGCTAATCTGATTCCGAGGCACGCTGATGATTCGTATCCCCCTCCAAATCAATTTTTTTCGCCAAGGGCCAAGCGAACTCGAAGTGGTCCTCAAGCAGCTTAAACGGCTGCCTCAGTTCAATTTCCCTCCATCTGTCGGCTGGCAAGCTGGCAAACAGCGTCCGATCCGGTACCTTGTTGGCAAACTCGATTACAGGCATGTCTTTACCCAAAATGGCGTGAGTCGATCCATGCTCAGCCGGGATGACTTTCCCATAATGATATTGCTCAACCAAAACCGAATCATCAACTCTCAATAGAAAACTGTGAGGAGCTGTTGTGTATTGCCCCACCTGCAATCTGAGCTTCGCGGTGGGGACGCCTGGCCTGGCGATGTCTTTGACCATACGCTTCAGGTTTCGAATTGCCAATCCGGTGTCCCTGTTGAGGTCGGAATTTTCATGCAGTTTGGGTTGAGACCCGTATTCATTCCACGTTAAGGTCGGACTCTCAAAGAGCGCTTCCCGGTAAGATCGAAACTTTGCTTGTTCACAAGTCGGGTCGATCAGCAGAATCCTGATATCTGCCTTGCGTGCCGCGACCAGATTTTCCAGCTCGCCAAGTA
>JASHSC010000516.1 GCA_030036915.1 Terriglobia bacterium | reverse complement strand
AAAGGGCCGCCCGCGCGCGTGGTGGCGAAGCTCGCGGATTTGAACGGAAGTGTGCGCATCAAAGCCCTCGCCGGCGCCGCCGTGTGGCTTGATGGTTCGAGCCGCGGGTCCACCACCGCAACCGGCGACTCAACCGGCGAGCTTTTGCTCAGCGACCTCGCACCGGGAACGCACTCGCTGCGCGTCACGGCCAAAGGCAAAGTGGATGATTCGCAAACTATCACCGTGACGGCGGGCGAGGAGACTCCCGTGCAAGTCGCGCTTGCCGATGGTGTGCGCGCGAACCCTCAGGACGCGCTGCCCTACGTGTGGATCGCGCTGGGAAAATTCCAGATGGGTTGCTCCCCGGGCGACACCGACTGTACCGCTCCGGAAAACCCTTCTCACGCCGTGACGATTTCCAAAGCCTTCTGGATTGGGCAGACAGATGTGACCGTGGGAGCGTACAAGCACTACGTAGGTGCGGCCAAGGCCAGCATGCCGCCCGTCGCTCCCAAGCAGGACCGCGGGTGGAAGAAAGACGCTTATCCCATTGTCAACGTCACTTGGGATGAATCTCGCCAATATTGCGCATGGGCCGGCGGGCGATTGCCCACCGAAGCCGAGTGGGAATACGCGGCGCGCGGTGGAATCGCCCAGGCCCGCTACGGCGACCTGAACACTATTGCCTGGTTCAAGGACAATGCCGGAAGCCAGACGCACGCCGTCGGTGGCAAACAACCCAATGCTTACAGCCTCTTTGATATGCTAGGAAACGTCTGGGAGTGGGTGAACGATTGGTACGACCCCAACTACTACGCCAGCAGCCCCGCGCAGGATCCTCCCGGACCCGCCATCGGCACGGAAAGAGTTTTGCGCGGCGGATCGTGGATTGTCGATCCCAAACTGGTCCGCGCTTCCGACCGCTACAGCATCAAGCCCGACGCCCGCTCCGAGTTCTTCGGCTTCCGCTGCGTCTGGCAGCCCAAAACGCCTTGAGGACTTTTGCCTTTTATGAACACTCACTCGGGACATAACGAACCTGCTCTGCACAACGCCATGTGGCCGGGTGTGGTCGGCAAGGGAAGCGGTTCTGAACCTTTTATCGGTTTGGACGCCATGCTCCGGCTCACCGCGGTGGCGGAAGTGAAAGGTGTGAAATTTGACGGTGTCGATCTCTTCCTTTCAGCTCCGCATGTCGATATCGATTCCAATGACGATGACCTGAAGCGGCTCTCTGACCAAGTCGCCTCTTTCGGCCTGGTCATCGGCTCCCTGGTTGCTCCCGTATGGGAAGTCACCGGCGGCGGCTCCGCCATGGGAAGCGATGATGAACGAAAGCGTTTTGTCGAGCAGGTTCGAAAGGCTTGCCGCATCGGACGCAAATTGCGGGACCTGGGCGTCCGTCGCTATGGAATCATCCGCATCGATTCCGCAGCCTCGCCGGCCGAGTGGATGAAAGACCCCGTTGCGAATACCCGGCGTATTGCGGCCACTTTTCGCGAGGCTTGCAACGTTGCCGAGGATCATGGCGAGAGGCTGGCCGGGGAAGGAGAAATCTGCTGGGGCGGCATGCACAGTTGGAGGCGAGTGGTGGAGCTGCTGGAGCTTGTCGATCGACCCCGAACGCTGGGGTTTCAGGCTGACATGGCTCACACCCTGTTGTTTACTCTCGGCTACAATGCTCCCGAGGACCGCCTGCTGCCGGATCCCTTTGACTGGAACAGGTCCGACCAGTTGCAAGCTGCCCTGGGAAAGTTAACCAGCGTGCTTCGACCGTTGACGATCGATTTCCACGTGGCCCAGAACGATGCCACGGTAAAAGGATCGGGTTCGCACGACAAGACGGGACACCACTGCCTCCCCACCGATCCAAACGGCAAGCTTGATATTGTTCGCGACGCAGGTTTCTGGATGCGAAATGAGCAGGGCGAGCAGACTCGCGCCTTTCGACACATTTGCTGGGATGGCTGCATGTTCCCCAACAACGTGATGATGGACCCAATGACCTGGAACGACGTTCTGGCTGTCATGATCGCGGTTCGCAATGCCCATGGCTGGAATTGATTTCCTCTGTTTACGAACAACGGGAGCGACTTGAGCAAACCAAAACTCAACATCGGAATCGTTGGCTACGGATTCATGGGGAGAACTCATTCCAATGCTTTCCGCCAGGTGTCGAAATTTTTTGATGTTCCGTACGAACCCGTCATGAAGGCAATATGTGCGCGCAATCGCGCGCGGGCTGAGGCCTTCCAGCGAAACTGGGGTTATGACTCGGTGGAGACGAACTGGAAAAACCTCATCGAACGCAAAGACATCGACGTGATTGACATCGCCAGTCCCAATGACACTCATGCGGAGATCGCCATTGCTGCCGCACGGGCCGGCAAAGCGGTTCTGTGTGAAAAGCCTCTGGGGCGCAACGCCGCCGAATCAAAGGCCATTGTGGAAGCGGCGGAGAAGGCCGGCGTGCCGAACATGGTTTGGTACAACTATCGCCGCGTGCCCGCCGTGTCCCTCGCCAAGAACTTGGTAGACGAAGGGAAGTTGGGCCGGGTTTTCCACTATCGCGCCAAGTTCCTTCAGGACTGGACAATTTCCAGCGATCTACCCCAGGGCGGAGAAGGGCTATGGCGTCTCGACGTGCAGGTAGCGGGCAGCGGCGTAACGGGTGACTTGCTTGCTCATTGCGTCGATACCGCCCTATGGTTGAACGGCCCAATGGACTCCGTTGCGGCCGTTACCGAAACGTTCATCAAGCAGCGCAAGCATAACCTCACCGGGAAAATCGAGCCGGTGGGAATCGACGATGCTTCGGCATTTCTATCGCGGTTCAGGAATGGATCGCTCGGAACCTTTGAAGCCACTCGCTATGCCCGCGGGCATAAGGCTCTGTATACGCTCGAAATCAACGGGGCTGATGCCTCGATCATTTGGGACCTTTCCGACCTGCACCGGGTACAGTTTTTCGATCATGGGGACAAAGGAACACTGCGCGGCTGGCGCTCCATCCACGTTACCGACGGCGACCACCCGTATATGAAGCACTGGTGGGTGCCCGGGCTGC
>JASHSC010000515.1 GCA_030036915.1 Terriglobia bacterium | reverse complement strand
AATCCGAACTTGGAGGGGTGGCCGTACCGTTCGCAGTGGTAGAGATTCTGCCGGGAGCCCTGCATGTACATGTTGCGCGCGTACCAGTCGCCCTGCTCGATGGCCGATTGCGGGCCCCAGTGCGCCCAAATGCCGAACTTGGCGTCGCGAAACCACTCGGGAGTTTCGTATTTGGCGAGCGAGGCGCGCGAACCTTCGAACGGCCCGCTCTGTATCTCAATTCCCGGCGGCGGTTCGTGCTGCGCCGCAGCGAGCTTCAGGGCCGGCTTTAAGGCCGGAATCGCTCCCGCGATGAGCTGGCAAGCCGAGCGGCGAGTGATTTTGGACGGCATCGTGGTCCTCCGTTATCGATGGGGTTGTCGCCCCGCAGATCCCCGAGTGAGGCGTGCAACCTTACCACGACCATGGCGTGTTCGCAATTGACGATAAGCGACCATGGGTGACTTGCCATCGAACTCGGTCGTTCAAACCGGTTCCGATCCCCGAATGCTGCAAAGCGAGACCAAGTCCAAATACATAAAAACTGTGTTTTCAGCAACTTCTGGGGAGTCACCCCCAATAGAGCATTTTGCCGCCTATTACCGGCGTGTTGGGCGGCAACTCTGGTGTTTTTCCGCGCACCTCCAGCCCTCCACCACTTTGTTTTCAACACATTCTGGGGTTATTCCCCTAATAAAGGGTATGGCAGAGGGCAGGTGGAGCGTGGGAAGACCATGTTTGAACCCTGCCCTTCCGGGTATTATCCGCCATCTGTCATCCTTTGTTTTCAAACACATCCCAGGATGCACCTTAATCATGACTTCTTCAACGTGGCGCCGGACTTGGCGGCCCCGACCTCATATCTCCCTCTGAGAATACATCCCCCTGAGAGTGCGGGGCGAATCGCCGATATGGTCACAGCCCCACGCACATTTAACAAAGTGTATAGATAACCAAATTATAAACAAAAAGTCAAGGAGGAATCAGCCGCGGCTTCGCAAATTCATGCCACCCAGTTGCCGGGCGAAGACGACATCGGGTGACCCGCTCAAGAGGGAGGATTGATCCTAGCCTCGATCGAGGTCGCGAATGTGCAAGGTTTGTTCGAGGAGTTCAAGGCGCGCGGCGTCGAGTTCCCCAAAAAACTCAAGAAGCGGACGTGGGGCGGACCCGACTTTCAGGTGAGAGATCTCGACGACGATATAATCTCGTTTGTTACGTACGATTGGGCGGACCGCGACTGATGCATCGGTCGATTATCGCGCGGCAGCGAAGATTCAGTCTGAGTTGCTTCCAGTGTTGCTTTTAGAAGTTCCAGCGTAGGGGCACCCCTTGTGGGTGCCCTGGCCATGGCTTCCCCATGGCCTTGGGCAGGCACGAGGCCCGCCCCTACAATTCGAGCTGAACCCGTGGAGGTTCGAATCCCCCCCCCCTGCTCGCCAATTTTGCGTGAAGGTGCAGGCAGGTGGGGTCATTAATGCTTGCACTTATAGCAAAGGTTTGGGAGGGCAAGGCTTCAGCCCTGCCGACCAGCGTGGCCGGACGGAATGGGCCTTCAGGCTCTGAAGCCCCGCCCTTCCACCTGCGGAGGGCGCTGCTAGATGGTTGGCAACTGGTCCTGAAAACCAGGGGTGGGTAACACCACGGGGTTCGACTCCTCCGCCCTCCGCCAGACTCTCTCAGCCTGGGCCAAATGTGGTATAATGAACTTTTGGAACCCCTACGGGTCGTGCCTGATGGCGCCGTCCGTAACCTGTTCGAAAATCTGAAAAAAACTGAAAAAAACACTTGACAACGATTTTCGTCAACTTTATATTCAGTGGCCATAAGTGGTAGAAAAGGGCCAAAAGTGAAAATAAGAGGTCAATAGGTGGCTCAAAGGGCTCGGAGCGGATTAAATGTTTCGCGGAAACATTCCGGCAACGGTGGATGGGAAAGGCCGCCTCAAAATACCCACCGCTTACAAGTCCGAGCTGGACGAGAAGTACGGGCAGGAGTTTTTTGTCACCAGCCTGGACGGCAAATCGGTGCGCGTCTATCCGCTCCCGGTGTGGGTGAAGCTCGAGGAGAAGCTAGCCTCCTTGCCCACAATGAACAAGGCGAAAAAGAATTTTCTGGACCGCACGAACTACTGGGGGCAGATGTCCACGGCCGATTCGCAGGGACGTGTGCTGATTCCCGCGCGGTTGCGCCAGTCGGCGGGCATGCAGGGGGAAGTGGACGTGATCGGGCATCTGGAAGAATACCTGGAAGTCTGGAACATGGAGCGGCGTCGCAAGCCCATGACGGAGCCGTTCCCGGATGAAGAGATGGATGCCCTGGGCGGGCTGGGAATTTGAAGTACGGGTTACGGGAAACGGGATACGGGAACAGGAAATCAGAATTTGAGGTTGGGATGGCTCTTCGGTGCATGGGGACGACACGCAGCGCGAGAAAGGCTCCAGCGGCGACCAAATCGCAAACAGCGGGATTGACGAGTCACAGCCCGTATCCCGTATCCCGTTTCCCGTATCCCGGGAACTCCATGTTCCTGTGCTCCTGCACGAGGCCCTCAACTTTCTGCGCATCCAGCCGGAAGGGAACTACATTGACGCGACGCTGGGGGGCGGCGGGCACGCGCAAGAAATTTTGAAGCGTTTGGGCAGCGGCCGCCTGCTGACGATTGACCGCGACCCGAAGGCTCTGGAAGCGGCCAAAGACAAGCTGGCCGAATTTAGCGGAAAGCTGATGATGCAGCACGGAAATTTTGCTCAAATCGACGAACTGCACGCGGCGAGCGGGTTGCCGCCGGTGGACGGAGTA
Organism: Terriglobia bacterium; assembly: GCA_030036915.1. Classification (GTDB taxonomy): domain Bacteria; phylum Acidobacteriota; class Terriglobia; order UBA7540; family UBA7540; genus Bog-366. The sequence continues at coordinate 832 of JASHSC010000515.1, read as the reverse complement.
ATCGCCGACCTGGGTTTGAGCTCCATGCAGCTCGACGACGCTTCGCGAGGTTTCAGTTTCAATCTGCCGGGTCCGCTGGACATGCGAATGGATCCTCAAACAGAAACTACTGCCGCTGACCTTGTGAACCGCGGTTCGGAACGTGATCTGGCAGATATTTTTTTCGAGTTGGGGGAAGAGCGCCACTCGCGCCGAATCGCGCGAGCCATTGTGAAGGCCCGTCCGTATCGAATAACCACCGAACTGGCGCAGGTGGTGACGCGAGCGATCCCCTCCCGGGCGGGCCTCCACCAAATTCATCCGGCCACGCGAGCGTTTATGGCGCTGCGACTGGCCGTGAACGGGGAATTGGAGAATCTGGACGAGTTTCTCGGCCGCATCTTGACGGTTGTGCGGCCGGGAGGGCGGGTGGTGGTGATCAGTTTCCACTCGCTGGAAGACCGCCGGGTTAAGCAGGCCTTCCGGCGCTGGCAGGACGAAGACCGGGCGACGGTACTGACCAAGAAAGTCGTTCGCCCGAGTGAAGACGAAATCCGCAGCAATCCCCGAGCACGCAGCGCCAAACTGCGGGCGGCGGAGAAAAACTGAAAAACTAGGGACAAGGGAGAAGGGACAAGGGCAAAGGAACTGGGCAGGGATTTGGGTGTTGGCTTTTCCCCTTAACCCGTATCCCGTTAATTCAATGGCCACTGCAGCAGTCACATTACCGAGGACTCGGCGTCCGAGAAACGTTCCGGCCGCGGGCCGGGCGAATTTCCCGGAATTCTACTTTGTCAAGCACATCGACAATTCCCGCCTGGTGCGGGAAGTAGACAGGGAGCGTCGGCGTGAA
>JASHSC010000514.1 GCA_030036915.1 Terriglobia bacterium | reverse complement strand
CTTCCTTCACAAGCTGATCGCGCGCATTATCGGCTTCCGCGCGCGTTCGGAAGGGGCCAACCAGGACTCGGAAAAATTTATCGTCGGCGCCGGCGTACTCAGGCGTTGCCAGGAAAACCGGGTAGCCTTTTTGTTTGAGAATATCGACGATGTGCTCTGCGTCCTGCTTCGAGCGAGATGCCACAACCTGCAGGGTGATCCCTTCTCCCACCTCGTCCGCAGAAGAGGCCGGAGGTGTCGGAGGACTCTTCGCAGGCTGTGAAGCGCCGGCAGCCTGGTCGGATTGAGCGGCGCTGTCAGAGGACTTTGCCGCCGGTGCTGCCGATTGCACAGCGATGCTCCCCGGCGAATCCGCCATCGTATCCGGCGGCGGATTGAGCGGTTTCTCGTTGGACACCGGGGTTTGGGGCGTGGATTGGACGCTCTCGGCCGGTGGGTTGATATTCGGGGGAATAACCGGTGGAGCGGTGACCACTTCCGTGGTAGGAGTGGAGCGCGAACTGTGCTCATTGTTCCCCACCAGGTATCCCAACGAGAAGAAGACTCCGCAGGTTGCCACACAGACCAAAAAGAGGAGAACCAGGTAACGCGCAGAGTGCCCTCTGTCCTCATGTTCCCTCGCGTCCATTGGCCCCCTTTTCCTCCTCATCTCCCGCGCGAACCTAGCTCCTTCGGTGCGCCCGCGCTACTTCTTTTCTTCGCCGGATGGGGCAATCAGTTTCCCCATCAGCGCGCTCAGCAATTCCACCGGGACCGGAAAGATCACGGTGGTATTCTTTTCCGTGCCAATTTCCACCAGCGTCTGGAGATACCGCAGGGTAATGGCAATGGGTTCCTTCGCGATGACGTTGGCGGCTTCAAGGAGTTTGGCCGATGCCTGATATTCGGCGTCGGCATGGATGATCTTGGCCCGGCGTTCGCGCTCGGCCTCCGCCTGGGCGGCGATGGAGCGCTGCATCTCCTGCGGCAAGTCCACCTGCCGCACTTCCACCTTCGAGACCTTAATTCCCCAGGGCTCCGTGTGCTCGTCCAAAATGGTTTGCAGCCGGGTGTTCAGCTTCTCGCGTTGAGAAAGCAGGTCGTCCATTTCCACTTCGCCCAGTACCGATCGAAGTGTGGTTTGCGCCAGTTGTTCAATCGCATAGCGGTAATTTTCCAGCTCCACCACCGCCTGTTGCGCGTTGATGACACGGAAGTACACCACAGCGCTTACTTTCAATGAAACGTTATCTTTCGTGATAACATCTTGCGGGGGTATATCCCATGTGACAAGGCGAAGGGAAACCCGCACCCACTTGTCAATCGGCCAGAGGACGAAGATCCATCCCGGCCCCTTGTCAGGTTTCTGAAGCCGCCCCAACCGGAACACCACGGCCCGCTCATACTCCCGCAGCACGTTGAGACATCTAGAAGTCCAGAATAGAACGATGACGATCGCTACGATCCATCCCACGTCCATAAGGCACCCCCGAAGCGCTTTCCCGCTGTATGCGCAAAGCCCGTATCAAGTGAAAGACCCTTAAGTCTAGCGAAACCGCAGTTTACCGGGTTTCCTGCGCCGACTCAACCCGCAGAGTCAAGCCATCGATCGCCTGCACGCGGACTTGCGCCCCTTGCGGGATCCGCTGGCCGGCGCGCGCCCCCCAAATTTCACCATGGACGAGAACCTTCCCGGACGGGTCGAGGTCCGTGTACGCCACGCCCAACAAACCGATCATTCCTTCCTCGCCCGTCACCGCTTTGCGGAGCTTGGCGGCCACGGCATAGTGCAACAGAATGAAGGTGATGATGGCCAGGGGGAGCGCCACGCCAAGGGCCGTGGATAAGTGGATGCGCGCTTCTGGCCAGGGCGACTTAACCAGAATCAGAGCGCCCAAAACCAACGCCACTACTCCTCCTGCTGCCAGCACTCCGTGCGATGTTACCTTGACCTCCAGGCCAAACAGCACCAGGCCCGTAAGAATCAGCAACACTCCGACATAATTGAGGGGCAGGAAATTGAAGCCGTACAGGGCCAGAACCACCGAAATTGCTCCCACCACGCCCGGCGCCACCAGGCCGGGGTGGGTAAACTCAATGTAGAGGCAAAGCAGCCCCAGCGCGCCAAGCAGGAAGGCGATATTCGGATCCGCCACCCACATGAGCACCGATTCGATGCGTGTGATGCGGTAGACTTCGATGTTTGCATCAGCCAGATGAAGAGTCTCGGCTGGACCATTAATACGCGGAATAGATTTGCCGTCGTACTGAGCGAAAATTTCACTCGGGGAGCCGGCCACGGCGTCAATCAGTTTGTCTTCTAATGCTTCCTTGTCCGTGAAGGAGGCGCTTTTTCGCACTGCATCTTCCGCCAGCGCAACATTCCGCCCGCGCTTCTGCGCGATCGAACGGATGTAGGAGGCCAGATCATTCTCGATTTTTTCGCTCATGGTCTTGTCGGTTCCCGTACCGAGCAAGTCCACGGGGTGGGAGGCGCCCGTGTTGGTTCCCGGAGCCATCACGGCCAGATCGCCCGCCAGCAACACGAAGAACCCTCCAGAGGCAGCACTGGCGCCGCTCGGCGCGACATAAGTGATGACGGGAGCCCGCGAGGCGTAGATGGCCTGGACTAAATCCTGCGTGGCGGTCACCAGTCCGCCGGGGGTGTTCAATTCCAGAAGAACGGCGTCGGCATGGCGATCATTCGCGTAGGCGATTCCCCGCTCCACATATTCCGCGCTCACCTGGTGGATCATCATGTCGAGCTTGATTTCCACGACTTCCGGCCGAGGCCGTTCCGGTGAGAGAGGTGGCGAAGGGAAAGCGCTCGTCCCGGCAACTATAAACAAGGCTACATTGCGCAGAATTTTGCCGTTCAAGGGGTCTTCCCCGCCGTCGGAGCTGTGGCGTGGATTTGTTCCAGGAACTGCTGCGCTTCCGAATTGCCGGGATCGAGTTGAAGCGCCGCCTGTCCCTGCGTGCGGGCCAGCTCCGGTTGATTCATCGAGAGGTAAACACGTGCCAGTGAGAGTCGAGCCTCCGCACTGTCCTTCAGTTTCAGCGAAGCCTGGAACTCCCTCACCGCGTCCTGGTCCTTGCCCTCGCCGGCGAACGCCTGGGCGAGCAGGAGACGCGCCTGGGGGTCCGATGGAGATAACGTCACGACCTCGGTGAGCTCGCGCTCGGCTTCCCCGAAGCGGCTTTCCGCCAGGAATTTCCTCCCCTGGGCGAAGTGAACGTCAATGTGCTCCTGCGGCGAAGCATTCGCAAGGTGCTCTTCCATGGCGTTGTGCAAAGCGAGATCCAGTAACCGGAAGGCCCGGCCGTCATAGGTCTTCTTAATTCGCGGCGTGGGGAGCACGTCTCCCGGCCGCTCAGCCGCCGCGCCCACTTCGTGCTGCGCCAGCCATTCGAGCTCCGCCTGCTCGGCCTCATGATTGCCCAGCCGGCCGAGCACGACGGCGAGCAGCGTGTGGGACTCGGAATCATTGGGATCCGCCCGCACCGCCGCCTGGAGCGATTCCGCCGCATCCGCATATCGTCCCTCGTGCCACAGCGCCACGCCGCGGTTGAAGCAGAAGTCCACGTCGGACGGGTTGCTGCGGTAGGCGCGCTCGAAATTCGCCAGAGCCTCATCGTAGCGGCCGCGGCGCGCTTCCATCACACCCAGGTTATTCAACACTTCGTCCAGGGGCAGCACCTTCTCGAGAGTTTCAAACTCCTCTTCCGCAGCCGATTCGTGCCCCAGAAAGAACTCGTCAACAGCGTGCAGGAACAGCGATTCGTTGTAGGCCGGATCGGCGGGCTCAATCTTCCCCAACCAGAGCGCGGAGTTTGCATAGTCTTTCTGCTCAAAATAAAACCGTCCAAGGGCGAACGTCGCCCGGTGGTCCGTGGGGTCCAGGCGTTCCGCTTCGGTAAAAAAATGCAGGCGGGCGGCGTTGTCCGTAGCCACCAGGCCACGAACGTAATTTTCAAAGGCGTCCAGGTGGATATCATGGAAGCTCCGGCGAAAGTCATCCTCACTTCCCGCGGTGAAATCGGGATCGTGCGTGGCCAGCAGTCGCCATGCCAGGCGCGTCTGCAATTCCACAAGTTCGGTCAAGGCGCCGGAAACCTCCAGGGGCCGCGAGAGTTTCAATTGCTTGACGAATAGCAGTTGGGCATGAGCAACGAGCTGGTTTTCCGTCAGATTGAAATTGCCGACCACGGCCCAATCCACCCCCAGGGTTTGCGCCACCTTGATCTGGCTCGCCAGCGTCAAAGGCGCATCGGCGGGAATTCCCAGTTGGGCGTAGGCGGCGTTGCGCTCGTCCCGGTCGAGAACATAATTGTCAGGTTGGGGAAGCCGCGTGGAGAGAACTTGAGCAAAACTCTCGGAAATCCAATTCAAATCCGCGCGCGGACTGAGGTTCTCAAAAGGAAAGACCAATAATGACCTCACCTCTGACGAGCCGCGGAGCTGCCAGGGGAAGAGGAGCACGAGCACAGCCAGTCCGAGCATTCTTCGCATGCAAACTCAATTCGACCAACTCATTATAGCACTGCGCGCGAACCGGCCTTTTCACGTCCCTCGGTTAATTCTTGAGGGCGACGGGTGGATTTTGAAGAAGTTCGACGAATGCCGGGTATTTACTGATCTTCTTGAAGTCCGGGTCCTCGTCGATCCGTTTCAGGTCGGTGAAACCGTCTTCCATCGCGCGCCGTAAATAATGCACGGCGTCCTCCGCGTTGCCGGATGCGGCGAAGGCTTTGGCCATGTAGAAATAGAATTTCACGCTCGATTCGCTGGTGTGGATCACCGTCCCGACGGCGGACTCCTCCGCCAGCACATTGGGATTGATGCTCAGGGCCGTGCGGTATTCCTGTACCGCGGCCGGGTACTTTCCCGCCCGTGAATAAGCGATTCCCAGATTGATGTGAAATGTTGCATTATCGCCCCTCACCTCGATTGCGTGCTTGTAATACTTCACGGCGCGGCCATATTTCTTCTCCATGTAGTACACCGTACCCTCGTTGTTCCAGGCCTCCGCAAAGTTCTTGTCGGTGCGGGTGGCACCGGAATAGGCTTTTTGGGCGTCGTGGTACTGCCCTTCCTCCTGGAAGGCAATGCCCAGCTTATTCCACAACACGGCACTCTTGAGAGAGGACTGCCGGAGCGCGCGATAGTAGTAATCCGCGGCGTCGGCGTAGTTCTTCCTGGCCATAAAAATATCCGCCCGCTGCTCTAGGGTGAGCACCTTGGGCTGAGGTGCGGGAGACGTCGGCGATCCCAGCGCCGGGGTGCCTTCCTGTGGATTGAAGCCGCTTCCGTGAACCTGCGCCGCACCTGATGAGCTGATCGTCGCGATCATCAGCATGGCTGCAAAAGGGCCCGCACATCGAATCAGGGTTTTCATGGCTGGACCTCATATTCTCGGGAGTCGGATTCCGGGGCGCTGGAGTCGGAGGTCAAGACTCACAGTTCCGAATCCGGGGCCGGGATTCGGCAGTTGAAGGGCGCCGCTGGCGACGCCGAAAACTCCACGATTCCAGCGGCGCATGGTTCCAGTCTCGGATGCCTGACTGCAAGTCGGGACGGGCCACATGTCCCGTAGCCACTATTTTAACTCTCCGGAGGGGTTTTTTTCGTGGAATCTGGCGAGGGCTCCGGCTTGGGGTTCTTGCTCTTGAAGATAGAAAGGAATCTCTTCAGCACGCTGTCCTTTTTCTCCTCGGATTGTGCCGAGCCGTCCGAGGAAGGAACCTGAATAACCGTGTCGCCACTCTGCGCGGGCGCGGTGGCCGCTGCCGGCGCGGAAGGGCTGCTGCCGGAGTGAAACAATTTACCCAAAATCCCGCCGCCGCCCTGTTGTGGGGTAGGCCCCTGCGGTTCGGTTCCGGCAATGAACCACTCCTGGTTCGTCGCCACAGCGTCATTCCCGCTGGGAAGAACCGAGGCGGTTTGAAGTGGGACTTGGACGACCCCGTCAGGCGGTTCGAAGGGCTTCGCATCCCCGTAGACCGGATCCGTGGCAGCGCGCTTCATGAACTCCGTCCAGACGGGGAGCGCCGAGTCGGCTCCGACCAGATTCAAAGCACGGTCGTCGTCATATCCCACCCAGGCAATCGCCAGTAAGTTGGAAGTGAACCCGGCGAACCAGCCGTCATGCGACGTCCCGGTCTTGCCCGCTGCGGGGAGTGTGAAGCCGCGCGTCCGGGCGCCCGCGCCCGTCCCGTTGTTGATTACACTTTCCAGGAGATTCACCATCAGGTAGGCAATGCGCGGGTCCAGCACCTGCCGCGTGACCTCCGAACTCCGCCACAGCGTGTGCCCGGAGGAATCATTGACTGCCAAAATGAACCGCGGCTCCACGTAAACTCCGCCATTGGCGAAAATCG
>JASHSC010000513.1 GCA_030036915.1 Terriglobia bacterium | reverse complement strand
CACATTGTTGTACGGCTGCTGCGCGGTGAGGGAGCAGCCCGCCGTTTGGGAGTGAAACCGGCAGAGCCAGGAGCGCGAATTCGAGGCGCCGAATCGCTCACGCATGACGCGCGCCCAGATTTTGCGAGCCGCACGGTATTTGGCGACTTCCTCAAACAGATCGCTGTGGGCGTTGAAGAAGAAACTCAAGCGCGGAGCGAATTCATCCACCGGCATACCGGCACGCTGCACCCACTCGACGTATTCGATTCCATCGCGCAGCGTGAAAGCCAGCTCCTGCACAGCAGTCGAACCCGCCTCGCGGATGTGGTAACCGCTGATGGAAATGGGATTCCAGCGCGGTACCTCGCGCGCGCCGAAGGTGATGGTATCAACGACGAGGCGCATGGAAGGCGCCGGTGGGAAAATATATTCCTTCTGCGCGATGTACTCTTTCAGAATGTCGTTTTGCGTGGTGCCGGAAATCTGCTTCCAATCCGCGCCATTTTTCCCCGCCACCACCAGGTACATCGCCCAGATAATCGCGGCCGGCGAGTTGATGGTCATGGAGGTGGTCACATGCTGAAGCGGCAGACCGGCCAATAACGTTTCCATGTCCGCGAGCGATGAAACCGAGACGCCGCAGTGGCCCACTTCTCCTTCGGCCAGCGGGTGATCGCTGTCGTATCCCATCAGCGTAGGCAGGTCAAAGGCGATGGAAAGGCCCGTCTGCCCCTGCGCCAGCAGGTAATGCAGCCGCTGGTTGCTGTCCTCCGGGCTGCCAAAGCCTGAGAACTGGCGCATCGTCCAGACTTTGCCGCGATACATGGTGGGATGGATTCCCCGCGTGAATGGGAATTCGCCAGGATCGCCCAGTTCATGCGAATAATCGAATCCGGGGAGGTCGGCGGGCGTGTAGAGGCGGTTGATGGGCACGCCCGAAATTGTGGTGAATTTCTTTTGTCGCTCGCCGGACTTTGCCAGCGCGGGGTTGAGGGTTTGGTCTTCCCAGCGTTCTTCTGCGGCAGACGGCCGGCGGTTGGGAACTTCGTTTAAGACTTCCGGCTCCGCCTTCTTCTTTTCAGCCACGTGAAAAACCCGCCTCACCGCTATGCTAGAGCACGGGCGGAATCAAAGTCAAACACGCCCCCACCCGGGTAGTAGTGCAGTTTGATCTCTGTAGCGGCGGTCTATCGACCGTCGCGCGACGCTCGCAGAGCGCCGCTTCAGCAAAATGAACCAGGGCTCCCGCGCAGCTAATTCGACAGTCCAGGCGATGGATTTGCCGCTGACCCTGGAATGTTGGGTGCATGCGTCACGGTTCCCTGGATGGCATCACTCAGCTCCACGTTGTAGTCGGCAAGCAGGGTTCCCACCGACTGCTGGTACGAGGTCAAGGCCTTGGCATAGGTGGTGCGGGCGGTCACCTCATTTCCTTCTGCGGTGGCCATGTCGCGTTGCATTTGAATCACCAGGAAGACGGTAGATTCTCCCAACTGAAATTTCTTCTGCTCGGCTTCCAAGGTTTCGCGGGCGTACGTGGTGGCTTTTATAGCGGCATCGATTTGCGCTTTGGCCTGGATGACGCCGATTACGGCGGTGCGCACCGACTGGGCAATCGTATTTTTGGTTTGCTGCATTTGCGTCTCGTACTGGCGCCGCTCCAGCAGCGCGCGCGCCATATCCGCCTGCGCCTGCCGGTTGCGAATGGGGATGGCGAGGTTGACGCCCAGAGAGTAGTTCTTGTAGCGGCCCTGCAAGGTTTGGGATAACGCCTGTGATACGCCATCCGCGGCGATGCTCGGTGCGGGTATCGTCCCCAGGGATGTTTCACAATACGTCGCCAGCGCAGCTTCGTTAGCGGCACAGACTGCCTGGTGGCCGGAGAGGCCAGTGGCCGCGTAGGTTCCGTACACATTGAGTGAAGGCAGCAGGGCATTGCGCCGCGCCGCGAGATTGTACTCCTCGTCGCGCAGGTTCAATTCCGTCTGCTCGATTTCCGGGCGGTTGGCGTATGCCAGTTTCAGCGCCTCATCGAGAGACGGAATGTCGTTGGGCTTGGGCTCCGGCAGCTTATCCATGGCATCGATTTGCGCGCTGGTCAAGTCCCCCTCGACTCTTTTGGCGATGGCGGTCTTGATCAGTTCACCCTGCTGCTGCAAATTCGTTTGAGCCACAATCAAGGCCTGCTCATCGCTGGCTGCTTCGGATTCTGCCTGCACTACGGAGATGGGCGCCAGCGTTCCGATCTGGACTTGTTTCCTGTTGTCTTCGAGCAGCTTTTGGGAATAAGCCAGCGCCTGCTCTTTCACGCGCACATTTTCCTTGTCGGAGAGAAAATCCCAATACTCGTTCAGCACGGTTCCCATCGTGGTCATGACCTGCTGGCGGAAAACCGAATCCGCCTCCTTCATGTCATTCCTGGCGATGCGGATGAACAGCGAATTGACGCGCCGGCCGTATCCATTCAGAAGCGGCTGGGTAAATCCCACGGCCAATTCCGTGAACACTTCGGGATTGAAGGCATCGGTGAGCGCGTTATTCTTGTATCGCTCGCCTCCCAGCACCACTTCGTAGCTCGTGCCGGATTGGAACTCCTGCAAGACTCCCGTGAAGTAACTCGCTCCCTGGTTGAATTCATAGGGGACGCCGGTAACCACGGTTGTTCCCAGAGGGCTGATGTTCTGGTTCCAACCTATTGAGAAGAATGCCTCCGGGTCAAAGGTTCCGCCGCCCAGTTGAATGGAGTTGGCGCCGCCGGAAACGCCCCCGGTGGAGGTGCTGACGCCGGAGGTGCTGGCGCTTACGCCGCTCCCCACCGCGCCGGAATAGAGCGCGGAGGAAGTAAATCCGCCATTGATGCCGCGCGGCGCGCCGCCCCCTTGCGTGCGGAGTAGGTCCGTGTGGGCATAGGCGATGTTGTAACGCGCTACGGCGATATCGAGA